>WQTQ01000117.1 GCA_009786175.1 Bacillota bacterium
AAATGCGACCAACTTAATTGTGACGACAGTGCCGCCACAATTTCAAAATTGGAAAATCTTTCTGCAAAACGCATCATTCGCCGCAAATTATGAACATCAAATGTTTTTCCATATTTAGCTTGCAATTGTGACGACAGCGTCGTCACAATTTGCTTGCCGTAAGAAGCACGACCGCCATCAAGTATGATTGAATTAACGTAGTGCCCAACTTCCCAATACATCAATGTGACTTCACTGTTTGCGTATGCTCCGGCATTTGCTTTTCGTTTTTCAATAACATTTGAGACATAATCATATACCATTGACTCCGAAAGTTGCGTTTCGCTTTGAGTAACAATTTCATTTTTCTTTTTACTCACGCTTTATTGCTCCTTCTTGGTTGGTTTTCTTCCATTAGTCGCTCTGCCGTCACCGGGCTTTGGTGCATCTTTTGGAATGAGCCATGCTCGGCCTAAACGCATGACACCATCAATTTGACCATTTTACAAAGATTCTACTACGGATTTGTAAACAATTCAAGCAAAGGGAAAAATGTTCAGTTCAGCGATGTCTTGTGCGTGACACAACACACAAAAAACCCGCCTGGTTATCCAAGCGGGTTCATTAATAAAGCAAAAGCCAGAATCAGCTATGCTTTTCTTTCCTTCCAGTATCCTATTCAATTTCCATTTCACACAAATTCCACCCACATATACTCTGCAGTTTAAGAATCCTATATATGCAAGTGGTTGGACAGATAATGCCGCCCCATTGCCGCGCGCATGTTTAAAGCAATGGGTTTATCGTAATAACAAATAATTGGCATATCTGTCCGGTAAGTCTCAAGACAGCTATCAATGTGGTTACGTGCGGGCAGAGCCGGGTACACGCAGGGACGGAGCTATCGTTTGTCGTTAGAGCCGGTTGTGGGCAGTGGTTGTAAAGAGTGATGCCTCTTGACCTGCACGCAGTATACACGATACTGCGTGACTGAACCTTACGAAAATGTCCGAAATTCTATTACAATTGTGCTACATACTCCTAAAGTAAGATAAAAACCCGGTGCATGATACACCGGGCTTTTACATATTAGTTTGCCAACAACTGAATTGTTAATGTCTCTGTTACGCCATCACGGGTTACTTCAACAAGAATTGTTTTTGTTTCGGTAATTGTAAAACCGTCACTAAGCCATACGCTTATAAAATCTCCCCATTGGGTCCAAGCTACCGCAACAGTAATGTTTCCGTCAATTATTATTGTGTAACGGGTATCTGTCATTAGCCCGGGGGCTGCACTTGCATCAAGTGCGGTTAGCGTCATTGGGCCGGTGGCTGTGCCGCCTACAACAGAGCCGTTCCAAAGGGCGCGGTTTGTATTCGACAACGTCATCACGCCTGGTGAAAGGTGGAGTGTTGGGAGTACGGGTTCACAAACATCACAGCCTTCATCTTCGCAGTAGTCGCAGTCAAACTCCGGTGGTGGCTGAGGGGTGTAGTTTGCATTAACAAGCAGCAGGTCAACGGTTTGACCGTATGCGGTTATCAAGAAGTTGATATACCGCCACGCACCATTTTTGTTAACATCCACCAGGTTGAAGTAATCCAGCCATCCTATGCCGTCTTGCCACATACGGCCAACACGTACAAACTCTTCTGCGCATTCGCCGTCTTGGTCAAGGGCAACTATTGTATCTGCCGCCGCAAGGTATACAGGGGTATTTACGCCGTCAAGCTGCGTCCACATGCGGATTGTACCCGTCGCTGCAAGACTTGCATTAGGCCTTGAAGGGCTGCCGCCTTCGCCATTGTTAAAAATATCGAAGCTAAGTTGCGGCGTTCCATAAGCTTCTCCGGCAGAGAGGCCTACGCCCCACAATGTCAAGCCATTGTAATTGCGTCCGTTGCCGTAAGAAATCGCGGTAAATGTTTGCACCCATGCTTGTTGATCGTTGTCAAATTGGCGTAAGAATAGGCCTGTATGGTATAAACCGCGGAAGGTAATGTCTGCCGTGTTTCCGTCTCGTACTGCCCATGTGCCTACAGTTGTGCCTTCGGTATGGCTGATGATGGTGCCGTTGCTGTGGAAACGGTATAAAGATGATGTGTTTGACGTAAGGTCAACATAGCGGCCATGGCTTAAAATTTTGTAGTCACCGGCTAATGCATAGGTTGTAAATTTATGGGCAGCTTCGCCGCCATCAAAACGGATAGGTGCGATTATTGGCCAGCCCGCTTCCGATATAAACATTTCATGAACGCGAATGGTGTGCCATTCGCCGCGGCCTGCCCAACGGGTGTGGAATACTTTAAAGAATCTTCCTGTATCGGGGCATTGAATCGCGCCGCCATGGCCGGGTGAAAGATACGCCGTACCCATGTGTGATTCAATTGCCGCGCCTACAAAATGATAACCGCCAAGTATTTTTACACCTATATCGGTAAAGTCAAATATTGTCCCGTCCACATCTACAAATGCAGTGTCGGATGAACTGGTGGGGTTGCGCTGAACGTTAACCCGGGAAAACCTTGTGTCACCAAAAGGTCCGTACGGTGTGCGGGAGCGCAGTATGCGAACATTGTAACCGTCGTTTGCCCCAAGGCCGCCGGTAGTTACAAACAGGTAATAATAATTTGTTTCGTCGCTAAACAGTATGTGCGCGCCCTCAATACCGCCGCGGGGCGTTCCGCTGAATGCATGAAGCAATTCGCCAAAACCGTGGTTTCTGGAATTAAGTTCGGAGTTTTGTAAAGGCAGTCCGCTGTCCGCACACATTTCGTACAGGAATATGCCGCCGCTCCAAGAGCCGTATACCAGCCAGAAGTTGCCCTGGCTGTCGAAGAATGGGCTTGGGTCAATTGCATTAGTATGGATGATTGTCTGGAACGGTGTAATACCATCCGGGGCAACCCCCCAGTTAAAGCCAAGATGAAGGCCGCAATTTGCCCTTCCAGAGGCCACAAACATACCGTTTGTAACCCATGGGCCGTCCATACTGTCTGCAATTGCAACGCCTATGCCGCTTCTGTTAGCTTGCTCTACCCCTGCGTGGAAACCGGCACTTAAACTGTAGTACATAAAGTACCGTCCACAAGGCATATTTATAATTTCGTTGGCCCAAAAATTAATGCCGCCGTCCGGGGTGTTGGCTGCATCTGCCCGTTCAATTTGTCTTGCAACTGTTTCAACGCTTGGGTCAGGGTTGTCCACAGGAAAGAATCTGTGATTAGACGTATTCCCTGGGCGTATGGGCCCCAGGCCGTAGTTTATGGATTCCCACTGCATTAAGTCGCGGCTTCTGCCTGCACCCAGGAATGTACCTATTACATAAAAGTAACCATCCGAAGTCCTGGCTCTTGTAAGAGACGGGTCATGTACTGTAATGTCGCTAAACCGCGGAGGCGCGGGGTCATCATAATTCATATTTGCGCCCGGCATAATAAATTCGGCAGTTTCAAACTCGGCAAGAGTCCTAATTTCGGTTTGAGTTAATGCTGTTTCGGGGAAAATATACAGTTCGTCAATTAACCCCCTAAAAGCCATATCGTTAAATAGGTTTATACCCAAGAAAAACTGGCCGTTTGTCATATTACTGAAGACATTGGTAGGGTTACTAACGCTGTGGGTGCGCATCCCGTTTAAGTAAAAGTGAGAAATATCCCCGTCGTTGGTAAACGCAACATGAGTCCACTCATTTACGGGAATAACACCCGGGGAGAAATGCCACTGATGCCCCGGTACAAGAAACGCTCCTGTTCCGTTTGACCAGCCTATACGTGGGGTTATACTTAAGTGCCGTGGAGTGTTTCCGCCAAAGAACATGGATGTCCAGTTAGTAATTTGCTCCGGCTTTGCCCAAAACGCAACCGTGTATGTGTTACCGGTGATGATGTTTTCCCCAAGGTACAAACCACTGTTACCGATAAACCTGGCAGCATTGCCTACACGCCCCGGCACAAGCGGAACATTGCCTCTTATAGTTATGTCCACATTTGTTAAATCGGGCCGTGTGCTTACCTCTGCCGCCCCGCCCAGGTCGTTGTCAAATGACCAATGATACGCGCCATTTGGAAGGCGGGCAGGAAGAACCGGAGTATCTGCAGGGTCGGTGCCTATCCCCATTTCAGGGTTATATAAAATCAAAACTTCGCCCGGTGTAATGGCGCGGTTAAAAATATGCAAATCGGAAACCGCACCATTAAACGGTGTATATGCCCCGCCTGGGAAATGGTTAATTCCAAGGAAGAAATGCCCTGTGTTTTGAGGGGGGCCAAACAAGTTAGCGATTGGGTTAGGCCATCCCATAACAGCCATATCTTGTGCAACACCGTTTAAGTAAAGAACCACGTTGGTCCCGGAGACAACAACTGCCACATGCTGCCATTCCCCAACAGTCAATTGCGTTGTGGTAAAATTATCGCTCCAGTGCTGGCCGGACCAGAGCCCAAACCCGCCATTTGAAGCAGGTACCCATGATGACGGATGCAGTGAAACCCATCTGTTTTGATCCAGCGCACCAAAAAACAGCGAGTGAGAGCCGCGCGGCAAGGTTTCCGGTTTTACCCAAAAGGCAACAGTATAGCTTTGGGTACTTATCACGTTAGCACCCAGATAAAGCCCGTGCTGCCCATTTAAGCGCACGGCATTATTTGGATTACTATTTCTGTCCTCTGTAAAGCCCAGTGGGGACTGCTCGTTTTCCTCACGGATAATTTCGTCGAAATTGCCTCTTCCTACAGTTATGGCCCCGCCCAAGTTACCGTCAAAGCTCCACACAAGGGCCCCTGCGTCGTTACGCTCCGGTAACACGGGCTGCAACTTTCCTGTAGGCCCGGGGTCGGTTGGGTCATCATCGTCAGGAGGTAAAATATTTGCGGCATCAAGTATGTTATAGGTGAAAAGCTGTGCAACACCGGCAGTATTTATTGCGCCGTTGTTGACAATAACAACTTCATCAATCATGCCGTTGAAAGGAATATCCCACCAATTTACACCAAGATGTAGCTGCCTAAAAACATTCATCGTGAACATATCTGCAGGCATATCATTGGATGATGCAACCACTACATTGTTTACATACACCGTAACGGAATTGCCGTCAACAACAAAAACCAGATGTGACCATTCATTCTGCGGAATGCGGCTTGCCTGGCCAAAATACTGGAACGGAAACGGTCTGTCGTTGTTACTGACCCATAAGCCCGTGCCGGATATATGATAAGGCACTACCGAAATCCATCTGGAGTCCGGGTAGTTTGCCACGTATCCAAAGAAAGCCGTAGTGAACAATGTGAAATTGGCCGGGTTTAACCACATGGAAATACTGTAGGTGTTTGATGTAATAATATTTGTGCCTAAATAAATGCCGCTATTACCGTCAAATACTGCGGCTTCGCCCCATCTGCCGGGCGCAAAAGTAATATTGCCGCCCGGTGCGAACGGCCTGTAACCTTGTACACGTACCGCCCCGCTAAGGTCCCCGTCAAAACTAAACCGTGTTACGGTAGCTGCGGCTTCATCGCTTAGCGTTTCACCTCTCAACGTTACGTGTGAGTAAATGTAAACAATTGAGAATAGCAGAACAAAAGCAATGACCATCGCCAAGACTTTGACGAAATGGTTTTTGATTAAATGATCCATAATAATTCTTTCCTTTCATGTATGGTTTTAGCAAACATGCCGTTTCTATAAGAATACCCTCGATGACAAACAATAACAAGTATCAATATTTTCCGGGTATAAAAAAAGAATCACCGGAAACCCGATGATTCTCTTATTTGCTACCCTTGACAGGACTTGAACCTGCACGGTCACCCACCGGAACCTAAATCCGGCGCGTCTGCCAATTCCGCCACAAGGGCATACAAAACGTCCAAAGGAGTTATCCCCGAACGTCAAGATTATTATACGACTGACGGAGGGTTTTGTCAAAGGTTTTTTTATCTAAGCAAATCAATTCGTTGGCCGTCTGTTATCATTCGTATTGTGCCAAGTTGGTCTGTACGGTAAATAATTATGCCGCGGGCATTTAAGCGGTCCATTACTTCCCGGTGAGGGTGCCCATAGATGTTGTCGGCACCAAGGCTGATTACTGCAGCGCGGGGGTTTACGGCGTCCAGGAAAGCTTCCGTAGAAGACGTCCGGCTGCCGTGGTGCCCAACATTCAAGACAGTTGCCGATAGGTTTGCTACGTTGTTTACAAGCCAATATTCCAGCTCCCGTTCTGCGTCCCCTGTAAACAGAAAGGAATTTTGACCGTGTTCCAGCCGTAAAATGACAGATGCGTTATTTAGGTTGCCGGAAGGGCCGGGATGGGGGCTTGGAGGGCCAAGAATTGTGAAGTTTATAATTCCTGCTTGTATTGTGTCCCCCGGTTGTGGGAACATTACCGGTATATTGTTATTTTCGATAACGTCTAAAAAACGCAAAAAAGTATTTGTGCTATGGGTTACGTACGGCATTATTACACGTCCGACATCAAGCTGTCTAAGCACGGTAACAAGCCCGCCAATGTGGTCGCTGTGGGGGTGAGTTGCCACCACGTAATCTAGTCGCCGTACCCCTGCGTCGCGCAAATATCGCAGTACAACATTTCGTTGGGCGTGTTCGCCGCCGTCTATTAAAATTGCGTGGTTATTAGAGCGTACAACAATGCTGTCGCCTTGCCCAACATCTAAAAAAGATACAAGAATTTCATTGTCTTCCAGAGCAATTGCCGCCGTACCACCAAATCTGATACCAAGCCGCGATTGTATGTCAACCCCAAAAAAGTAGTACACAAGAGCGAATACCAAAATAAGTAACATAGAAAAAAAGAACCTGCGCCCGCCTTTGCGGTTTGGTTTCCGCTTGGCCGGTCTTTTCCGCACTGCTCTTTTTGCTGCTGTTGTTCTTTTTGCTGTCGGCAAAATATTTCCCCCCGGTATGTATGGGCGGGGAGATTCCCGCCCTAAATTTTTATTCCCCGGTGCCGTAAAAATATTCTTCCTGCTCCGGTGTTAATTTATCCAACTCCAGCCCCATTGCTTTACATTTCATAACGGAAATTTGGCGATCGACTTCTTCCGGAATGAAATACAGTTTAGGATCCAAGTTTTTGCCGTTTTCCGCAATATATTTGCAACCCATGGCCTGCAAAGCAAAACTCATGTCCATAATGTCTGCCGGGTGGCCGTTGCCCGCTACAATGTTTACAAGCTTTCCTTCTGCAAGAAGGTTTAATATGCGTCCGTCTTTCATGTGGTACCCGTCTATAAAAGCGCGGCGGGCTTCTACTTTTGTGGACATAGCGCGCAGTGCTTTTTCATTTACTTCTACGTCAAAGTGGCCCGCATTTGCAAGGAACGCATTGTGGCGCATTACTTCAAAGTGACGGCTGGTAATTACGTCGTTGCAGCCTGTTACAGTTACAAAAAATTCACCGATTTTGGCGGCTTCGTCCATTGACATTACGCGGTGGCCGTCCATTACAGCCTCCATTGCCCGCCATGGGTTAATTTCTGTAACGGTTACCCTTGCCCCAAGGCCTTTGGCGCGCATGGCAACGCCTTTCCCGCAGAAGCCGTAACCCGCAACAACCACATCGCGGCCTGTTAGCATAACGTTGGTTGTGTACATAATGCTGTCCCACACAGACTGTCCTGTGCCGTGTACGTTATCAAAAAGATGCTTGCTGTCCGCGTCATTTACGCGCATCATCGGGAATTTAAGCGAGCCTTCTTTTTCACGGGCTTTTAGGCGGGTAATACCTGTGGTGGTTTCTTCGCAGCCCCCAAGAAGGTTTTCCGCATACTCTTTACATTCCCCGTGAAGCAGGCCAACAAAATCGCCGCCGTCATCAATTATAATGTGGGGTTTAAACTCGAGGGTCTTTTTTAAATGGCTCCAATACTCTTCATCTGTAGCCCCGTGCAAGGCATATACTTTGTAGCCCTGGAAAGCCAACGCCGCGCAAATATCGTCCTTTGTGCTTAGCGTATTGCTACCGGTTATGGCAACATCTGCACCGCCCGCTGCAAGTACTTGCCCAAGATACGCGGTTTTTGCCTCTAGGTGTACGCTGATTGCAATACGCATACCCGCAAATGGCTTGTCTTTCTTAAATTGCTCTTCGATTTGGCGCAAAACGGGCATATATTCTTTTACCCACTCAATCTTCCTAATTCCTTCCGGTGCTAACGATAAGTCTCGTACAATGCTCATAGTTTATTTCCCTTCCAAAAATATTGTTGACATAATCCTACAACAAAAATAACTCCGCGTCTATACGAAGCTGTAAATTTGTGTTACAAAAAAAGCGAGGTGTCTTTCTTCGACATCTCGCTTTTCGCCCCCCTTGATACTACAACGTTGGACAGGCGATCTTAAATATATATTAATGCCAATCAAGAGTTAAAACCAAAAAACAGCGCAAGCAATGCGAGCAAAAATGAATGAGATTAAGCCAGCGGAAGACCTGACTTTTGAGGCGTTTTGAATGTTAGTTTTTTGGTGAATCCAATTATTGAATGATTCAATCGCCTGCTTGACGCCGGAAATGGCGGCAGAGTAAAGGCCAT
>WQTQ01000118.1 GCA_009786175.1 Bacillota bacterium
AGTTCTATGCCCCGGTCTTTAAAATATTCCGATTCTATTGTCTGGCCGATTGCCACTATTACAACATCACAATCTATGCGTTCTTCCGGTTTATCCGCATTGCGTGGCATCGGACGCCCGCCCCTGTACCCGCCAATTATCTGTGGCTGCACAATAAGAGCGGCTACATTGCCGTTGCCGTCATCTTCGATACGTACCGGAGCTTTTAGTGCTATAAGTTCTGCGCCTTCGGAAATAGAACCTTCAACTTCTGCGGGAAGGGCAGTCATGTCTGATATGCGCCTGCGGTAAACGCATCTTACAGAATTCGCGCCCAGCCGTACGCTTGTACGTGTGGCGTCCATTGCCACGTTTCCGCCGCCTATTATAACAATATTCTTACCTGTAAAATCCGGCGGGTTGCCGTCGCCCATGTCGGACAAAAGCTGCACGGCAGAATATACGCCCCTTAAATCTTCTCCGGGGATTTTAAGTTCCTTGTTGCCATGGGCACCTATGGTAATTAATACGCTGTCAAACTCCGCTCGCAGTTCGTCTAAGCTTTTGTCTTTTCCTATTTCTACACCCATTATTACGTCTACACCTGTATTTATTATGGCATTTATGTCATAATCCAGATATTTATCCGGCAGCCTGTACACCGGGATTCCGTAACGCAGCATTCCGCCAAGTTTTTGGCGTTTTTCAAAAACGGTAACCTTGTGGCCCATAAGGGAAAGGTAATATGCCGCGCTAAGCCCGGCGGGGCCGCCGCCAATTACGGCAACTTTTTTACCGGTGGGTGTGCCGCATTGCTCTGGGGGCACTTCCCCGGCACGGTCAACTGCAGAACGTTTAATACCGCGGATATTAACGGCTTCGTCTATAATCCCACGCCTGCAAAATTCTTCACAGGGGTATTCGCAAACAAGGGCGCATGTGCTTGGGAAGGGGTTGTCCTTCCGGATAAGGCGAACTGCGTCTGTGTATCGCTCTTTAGCGCAAAGGGCTATGTATCCGGGAATGTCAACCTGAGCAGGGCAGTTCCATGCGCAACGGACGGATTGGTGCTTTGTTAGGCACTCGCCGGTTGTGGTATGGGACTGAAAATCCTTATTATACGTTTCAACACAGCCAAGAACCAACTGTGCGGCATCAAACCCAATTGCGCAATCTGCAGAATCGGCAATGGCAGAAGCGGTTTTTTTCAACAATTTAATGTCTTCAGCAGTACCGTTTCCGCTTAGCATATTGTCGAGCAGTATTGTCATTCTATCAAGGCCCACACGGCATGGTGTACATTTACCGCAGCTTTGCGACTGACACAGCCGAAGAAATACTGCGGTTAAGTCTACCGGGCAAGCTCCCCGTTCCCCGGACGCAACCCGACGCTTAAGCCCGGCATATAAGTTATTAACCGTTCTGTCAACGGGCGGGGTAGTTTTTAGATGTAATTTGTTCAAAATTTATATCCTCCCAAATTTTATTTATACATAACCCGTATGCATTATACGGTTTTTATGTGGAAAAAGCAATAAAAACCGCGCAAGTTCACTACTATGTCCATAACAACCCCAGCTGACTCGAAAATCGAGTCAACTGAATTAACCGCGTACTTTTTGTAGACATCGGAAATATAAATGTTATAATTTTGTTATGCTTTGGGAGAGGATACACAATGGATAAACGCAAACTTATCAGTACAACTGAATTATTTGTAATAGGCGTTGTAGTAATACTGGCTCTTTGTGTTTATGTATTTTCTACCATAATCAGAGCCAACGACACCGGCATACAAGCAGAAATAAGAATGTATGGAGAAATAGTTAAAACTATATCTCTTGACGAGGACGTGGTGTTTTCTCTTGCGGAACATTCTGCTATTGAATTTATTGTACAAAGTGGCCGT
This sequence comes from Bacillota bacterium, assembly GCA_009786175.1. Next base: position 1,889 of record WQTQ01000118.1, read on the forward strand.
ATTGCTTTTTATAAATCCGATTGCCCAGACCAAATTTGTGTAAGAAACGGCTTTTTACATATAGCCGGGCAATCATCTGTTTGTCTGCCAAACCGTGTGGTTTTATTTATTGTAAATCCGGTATGTGACGGCGACGGCATTGACTTCTTTTTAGATTAACAGAGGTATTCGAATGAATAAGGCAAGAAATGTTGCGTTTTTGGGAATAATGCTTTCGGTTATTGTTGTACTTTCCTGGCTCGAATTTATACTGTCGTCAGTGTTGCTACTGCCGCCCCACGTAAAATTGGGACTTGCTAATATTGTAACTATGTATTGTGTGCTTTTTGTCGGTAAAAAGTCTGCATTTACATTAAGTATCATGAAATCTTTGTTTGTGTTATTAACACGGGGCCCGATTGCCGGGCTGCTTAGCTTTTGCGGCGGGGTTTTGTCTATTGTAGTAATTATTTTACTTGTGTCGGTTTTTAAAGATAAAATTTCGTATGTTGCAATTAGTGTCGCGGGGGCACTTGCCCATAACTTGGGCCAGCTTGGCGCAATGGTGCCGGTTGTCGGGAGTTTTATTTTTATAAGTTACCTGCCAATAATGATTATTTTCGGAATCGTTACAGGCGTTATAACAGGAATTTTACTAAAAGTTACTTTGCCGCTATTTAATGCAATTAATTTAAGAGAATAATGAGGTACCAAACACATGACAAAATTTTTTCTGGCAGTGTTAATTGTTGTGGCAGCGGTGTTCATTATAGGGGGGTGTTCGCCCGGTAACAACTCGCGTACAAGCCTTACAAGGCACAGAGGCGGTTTTTTTGAAACATTTGACACCTATGTACAAATTGCAATGTATACCGAAACACAAGAAGAATTTGACGAACACTTCAAGGTATTTCAGCAGGCTTTTGAGCGGTATCATATTCTCTTCGATATTTTTAACAGTTATCCCGGCGTAAACAACATACGCACCATAAATGATAACGCCGGTATTGTGCCGGTGGTTGTAGACTCTGCAATAATTGATTTACTTATTTTTTCTAAGCAGGCGTATTTTTACACCGGCGGCATTTTAAATATTGCGCTGGGGCCTGTTTTATCAATCTGGCACCAATACCGGATGCATAACATTTCAAACCCGGAAAACATGGTTGTTCCTTCGTACGACGCTTTACGCGAAGCTGCAAGCTTTATTAATATTAAGGATTTGATTATAGACGAAGAAGCGGGCACAGTTTTTTTGGCACGAGAGGGAATGCTTTTGGATGTTGGGGCAACTGCAAAAGCATTTACTGTAGATAGGGTTGCAAATATTCTTAGGGAAAGAGGTGTTGCTTCGGCAGTAATTGATGCGGGAGGAGATGTAATTGCGATTGGGGAATCTATGACAGGGGGTGGGCGGCCTTGGAATATTGGTATAAGAGATCCCGAAACCGGCGGAATGTATGACGTAGTTCAGGTACGGGATATGGCTGCTGCCACAAGCGGGAATCACTATCGAAGATTTATTATTGACGGTGTGCCGTATAGTCACATAATTGACCCGATAACACTTATGCCTGCGGCGAATTTTGCCGCTGTAAGTGTAATTCATGAGAGTGTAACAACAGCAGAAATGCTTTCTACTGCATTGTTTATTCTCTCGTTGGACGAGGGATACGAGTTAGCGCAGACGTTTAACGCGGCTGTGATATGGTTGTTTGATGATAATACGGCAATGTTTAATGAAATATACCGTAAAATATCGCAGAATTTTTAAAGCAAAGGCTCTTGAAATTATTGTAAAAAACGGTATAGTAGACAATATGATGTATTAACTTATCTAACGGAAGGGGTTAGTAATATGCAACTTTGGGAAGTACGAGACATCTTAAATGCTAAAATCCTTAGTGGGGAGGAACATCTGGAGCGGGAAGTCCAAGCGGCTTGCGGCTCTGATTTGATGAGTGACGTATTGGCATTTGTAAAAAACCAATCTGTTTTACTAACGGGGCTTTTAAACCCACAAGTAGTGCGTACTGCGGAAATGATGGACATGTGCTGCATAGTCATAGTGCGCGGAAAGACTCCGGATGAAAATGTAGTAAACCTTGCGAAAGACAGGGAAATTGTTTTAATGACAACAAAATATCCTATGTATTCTGCATGTGGAAGGCTGTATAGCAGGGGGCTCTTTCAAGAGGAGGGCGTATAATTTATGAATAAACTTCATCTTCATTATGATATTGCCGGGGACGACTTTATGTCTGCAGGAGAGGCTTCCAGCGATGTAAAGCGCGTACTGAAAAAATTAAACTTCGATAGCGACACAGTTAGGCGTGCAGCAATCTGCATGTATGAGGGCGAAATAAATATGATAATTCATGCAAGTGGGGGTGTCGCTGACATTATCATAGACGAATCTGTAATTGAAATAATCCTAAAAGATACTGGCCCCGGCATCGCAAACATTGAGCAAGCTATGCAAGAAGGGTATTCTACTGCTACCCAGGAAATTCGCGAGTTAGGTTTTGGTGCCGGAATGGGTCTGCCGAACATAAAGCGGCATTCGGACAAGCTGCACATTACATCTCAAGTAGATATTGGCACTACATTAACAATCCAAATCGGGCAAAGGGGAGAATAAGGAGGAGTTGTATGGAACATGCAGTTACTTTGGTAAAGGAAAAATGCAAAGGCTGCACTACATGCATTAAACAATGCCCCACAGAGGCAATACGAGTTCGTCGTGGTACAGCAATTATTATCGACAACAAGTGTATAGATTGCGGGCAGTGTATTAAAGTTTGCCATAATCACGCTAAAAAAGCGGTTTACGATTCCATGGAGCGGTTAAATGATTTTAAATATACTATAGCACTCCCTGCGCCGTCACTTTATGGACAGTTTCGGAACCTGGAGAACATTAATCAAGTACTGGCAGGTTTACTACATATTGGGTTTGACCATGTATATGAAGTGTCCAAAGGTGCAGAGATAATTTCGGAACTTACGCGTCATGAGATTGCAGAGGCGTCTTTTGAAATGCCTCTTATATCATCGGCTTGCCCTGCTGTTGTGCGGTTAATCCGTACACGTTTTCCTCGGTTAGTAGGTAACATTTCACGATATATTGCCCCAATGGAAATAGCGGCAATCCACGCCCGTGAAGAGGCTATGGAACAGACAGGACTTACTTATGAACAAATAGGTATATTCTTCATTACACCATGCCCTGCCAAAGTGACGGCAATCCGTTCCCCCGGACATTTGCACAAAACTGTTATCGACGGCGCGTTTTCTATGACAGAGGTTTACAAGAAACTTTTAGGTAAGATGCGGCGTGGCGAACAACCCAATTTAGTCCAAAGCGGAATGACCGGGGTTGGATGGGCGTTATCCGGTGGGGAATCTTCGGCACTTGACATCGAGTATCATTTGTCGGTAGACGGTATTGAAAATGTAATTAATGTATTGGAAGATATAGAGGACGGAAAGCTGCGGAATACACGTTTTTTAGAGCTTGGGGCTTGTAATCAGGGCTGTGTGGGCGGCTGTTTAACAGTAGAAAACCCATATGTAGCAAAGGCTAGAATAAGGCGGCTAATCAAACATTTGCCACTGTCAATAAATAAGCTGGAACCATCGGATTTACAAAATGAGGCTTTTCTGGCGGATAAATTATTTGAAGAAAGCTCTGTTTGGCAGTTATCAGAAGACCGCACGGTTGCCATGGAGTTATACAAAAAAATATCCGATCTCATTGAACTTTTCCCCGGCCTCGATTGCGGTGCCTGTGGCACCCCATGCTGCAGGGCACTTGCGGAAGATGTTGTATTGGGCTTTGCATCGGAAGATGATTGTATTTTCCGTATGCGCGAGAGAATGCAAGTGTTCTCTGAAACGGGAAATGCTGATGAATATTTACCTCCGCCATTCCGTAAAGGTAAATAACATATGAAAGAACGGTGCTTGAAATGACAATTAAAGATTTTGTATATAGTCTGGATCTTAAAAATTGGACCCCGGACATAGAGTTAAATACCCTTATCACAGGTGGATATGCCGGGGATATGCTAAGTTGGGTAATGGGGCGTGCAAAGGAAGGCTCTGTTTGGATGACCATCATGTCTAACCAAAATGTTGCGGCCGTTGCGCTTATGGCTGATGTAGCCTGTGTTGTGCTGACGGAAAATGTAAACCCCGATGATGCTCTGGTAATGCAAGCAAATTTACGGGGGGTTCCTCTTTTCACCAGCCAATTGTCTACCTACGAACTTTCTTGCCGTTTAGGTGAGCTTCTGACCAATGCTTGAACTGTATTACGACTTTCATATTCACTCCTGCCTTTCCCCTTGCGGCAGCAACGATATGACACCACAAAATATCGCAAACATGGCGGCACTTGCGGGTTATGAAATTATCGCGGTAGCGGATCACAACTGTATGCGAAACTGCAAAGGTGTCATGGAGGCCGCTGAACAGGTGGGTATTTTGGCAGTTCCGGCTATGGAACTTTCTACAATGGAGGAGGTTCATATCCTTTGTCTTTTACCGGACTTAAAAGCTGCTGACGAATTCGATAAATATGTGTATACAAAACTTCCTAATATCCGGAATAGAAAAGATATTTTTGGCAGGCAAATTTATATGGATGGTCAAGGACAAGTATTGGGAGAGGAAGAAAAGCTTCTTATTTCCGCTGCCGACATTGAAATTTACGAGGTGTATGACCTTGTAAAATCTTATGGGGGGACGGCAATCCCGGCTCATGTAGACAGAAGCTCTTTTTCACTTGTTTCTAACTTGGGTTTCTACGACCCGGCCATGCAATTTCCTGCAATAGAATTAACAGAAAAATGTGACTGTCATGCATTTGAGCAAACTCATAGAATATCGTTGCCGCATATATTCAACTCTGATGCTCACCGTCTGGATCAAATTCCGGATCCTAAAAGAAAAATTCGGTTAAAACATCTTTTCGCAAAAGAAGTTATACAAACTATAGAAATATGTAGAGCTAATCCGGGCAATTTAATGTAATTTTTTGTGTTCTTTTAAGATAAGCTGTGTTAGAATAGGACTTAGGCATAAAAATATAACGAAGGGAGCATTTCGATGCCTAATAAGAAGACATCAATCCCATTTGTCAAAACAATGGAACAAGAAGAGAAACTAAAAGCTGTAATTGATGCCCATAAGGGTCAAACCGGGGCAGCAATACAGGTATTACAAGAAGCACAGAACATTTTTGGCTATCTGCCGGAAGAGGTTCAAGTCCTTGTCGCGGAGGGTTTGGGCGTTCCGTTAACGGAAGTTTACGGAATCGCATCTTTCTACTCTCAGTTTACAATGGAGCCAAAAGGAAAAATCAACATAGCTGTATGTATGGGTACTGCTTGTTATGTACGCGGTGCAGGTGACATCTTAGATGACATCAGCAAACATACATGCTGTAAATCCGGCGGCATAACACCGGACGGGAAAATCTCTATTGAAGCAACCCGCTGCATAGGTGCCTGCGGCCTGGCCCCGGTTTTAACTATCAACAACGATGTATACGGTAAGCTGAATAGGGGAGAGATAGAGTCTGTCATCGACCGCTATATTGATGAAGAGGCTAAAAAAGAAGCCGGTATTTAAACATTTGGCGGCCCTTGGAGGACAAAATGAAAGAACTTTCCCTATATATTTTGGACCTGGTACAAAATTCTTTGCGCGCAGAAGCGAAAAACATTCAGATTATGGTAAAAGACAGCATCAGCCAAGATCGTCTGGAAATAGCTATAAAAGATGACGGCTACGGTATGGATCAGGCTCTTTTGTCAAAAGTGGCGGAACCTTTTGTAACAACCCGAACCACAAGACAGATTGGCATGGGAATCCCACTGTTTAAAATGGCAGCTGAACTTACCGGCGGTACCTTTTGCATAAGCAGTACACCCGGACAGGGAACTACGCTGCAAGGCATATTTACCCGTTCGCATATTGACATACCACCCATGGGAGACATGACGGAAACTATTGTCACCTTGGTGCAGGGTGCGCCGGATGTGGATTTTCTTTACACTAACGAGACAGATATGAATGTGTTTAGGTTTGACACAAAAGATATTAGGGAAGTTTTAGAAGATGTACCATTGAATGCTCCTGATGTACTCCATTGGATTAGAGAGCATTTAACAGCAGCTATTTCAGAAACCAATTGAGATTTGGAGGAATTATAATGGCAAAGTCTATTGAAGAACTTCGTGAGATAAGGGAAAAAATGAGAGCCCAAATTGATTTGCGGCAAAAAGACGAGAACAATATCCGGGTTGTAGTTGGCATGGCAACATGCGGAATAGCCGCCGGGGCCAGGCCTGTCTTAAACGCATTTACAGAAGAGGCCCGTAAAAGAAATCTAAACAATGTTACTATCGGCCAAACCGGTTGTATCGGGTTATGTCAGCACGAACCTATTGTAGAAGTATTTGAACCGGATAAAGAAAAGGTTACTTATGTGGGTATGAACGCGGAAAAAGCAGTACGTGTGGTACTAGAGCATTTGGTAAACCGCCAGGTAGTAACCGAGTATACCGTTGGGGCTATTGATGCTTTAAAATAAGGTCAAATGTCGGAAGAAGGGAATGACATAAAATGAATTTTGTGAGAAATCACATCCTCGTCTGTGGCGGAACCGGCTGTGTTGCCGCAAAAAGTAAAGAAA
>WQTQ01000119.1 GCA_009786175.1 Bacillota bacterium
ACCATTTTTGTAAGCCTTGATTTCTTGCGTGCTGCAGTGTTTTTATGATAAACGCCTTTTACAGCAGCTTTATCAATAGCTGCTATAGCCTGTACCAGCAAAGCATTTGCTTCACCGGTGCCGGCGGCGGATACTACTTTCTTAATAGCAGTTTTTGTTGCAGATTTAACATGCTTGTTACGTGCTTGTCTTTTTGCAGCTACACGGATACGTTTTTGTGCAGATTTAATATTGGCCAAGTTATTTCACCTCCTTTTTCTTTCGCCTGGTAGTATACCCAAGTATTGCGGCACAGTCAAGGAAATTATAGGAATTTTGAGGGGTTTTTGTGAATAAGCATTTAAAAGCTGAATTTGGAGGTATAGTCTATGCTAAACACGCTTTGGGGCGGTATGATTCTTTTAGCAATAACAATTGCCATAGTTACAGGAAATATTTCCACACTAACCAACGCGGCAATAGAATCCGCAAGGGAAGCCATAACGCTATGCATAACCATGCTTGGGATAATGTCCATGTGGTCGGGCCTTATGAAAGTTGCAGAAAAAGCGGGGCTTGTGGGCACACTTGCACGCCGCTCCCGCCCGCTTTTACGGTACCTTTTCCCGGATTTGGGACGCAATCATCCGGCACATGAGCCTATCGCCACAAACTTTATTGCCAATGTCCTGGGCCTTGGCTGGGCAGCAACCCCCAGCGGCATTCGTGCCATGCAGGAAATGCAGGCGGAAAACCCGCAAAAAGATACGGCAACCCGCTCTATGCGCATGTTCATGGTAATAAATATGTCCAGCCTGCAGCTTGTAACAATAAGCGTTATCGCGTACAGGATGCAATTTGGCTCGGCCAACCCGTCAGAGATTATTGGGCCAGGCCTGGTCGTAACAATGGCCACAACCGTTGTGGCTGTAGCCTTTTGCAAGATTCTTGAAAAACTTAATTTGTGAACGACTGTCCGTGCGATGATACGTTACACGGCGTTCTGATTATACCGTGCAGCAGACTACGGAATAGCTTGGCCCTGCTATAAATCCAATATTTTCATATAGTAATTCAGCAGGATGATTTCCAATAGACACGCCTAAAGTCATCAAGGGCGATATGCTGCTTGCATCATTAATTGATTTTAGCGTCATGGCTTTCCCAATACCCCTTCTTTGGTATTCGGGTTTTATTGCAAGTTCATTTATTGTGGCAAAACGCCTTATACAATAATTTTCTGAATCAGGATACATCCCAGCTATGCATACGCCTACAATTTCATTATTGCCTTTGCTTTTGACCGTATTGCTCATGTAAAGCGTATTCGTTTGCTCAAGCAAATTAAGCCGTCTTTCCACGTCCGCTTTTATTTCAACCACATTGAGTTCCGCAACCGTTGATGTGAAAGCCTTATAAATAACGTCTGTGATTTCATCTATTTCTGTTCGTATAAAGCTGTCAAAATAAAAATCATCACTAAGAACAGGAACGCATTGTTCTGTAGGCTTTATCATTCTTTTTACTGACCATATTATTTTTGCTTCATAAGATTGTATCAACACCGTCTTATCAGCCTCAAGGATTTCATCAAAAAAGATCTCTTTTTTCCCGCTTGTCTTCACTGCGTATTTTAACACGTCTCCCCAAAACATCTCCCTATTATCAAACGGCGCAACTATAAAAGGATAACTTACACAGTCTTCTTCTAACATAAAACCGCCAATTAACGTATTATCATCAAAAACAAAATAGGCATCCTTATCTTCTGCGCAATCTATAGCATCCTTTACCCGTTCGTCCCAGCCACATCTGTAGAATATGTGTGAAGCCGTATACGCTGTGTGAAAAACAGCAAATTTTTGTTTATCCGCTTTAACATAATCAAACATATAAATACTCCAAAAATAATAATTATCTGCATCGTGTGCAGCATTGTGTTTTACTCCCTGTAATTATAGCAACTTTATTACAGTCTTGATAGGGATAGTTTGATTAGCAAACAAAAAAGCCATACACGTAATTAAATGGCATGGCTTTATTTTGCTATATTTTTAACGGTATCTTCGGCTAAATTGTATAATTCCGCCAACTGCGAAACCGAGGAGTGTAGCTCGTCAGCTTACTCGCTTAGGGCGTTAAAATTTTAGAGAGCTGAACCAACACAACAGAATATGCCGGTGAATACACATGGAAGCGGAAATCCTCCCCCATGTAAACAGTCCTGGATTCTATAGGGCGTAAAATTAATTTTTTGTTCCAACGTTTCCCATCGTCTACCCTGTACACCGTAAGGTCGTACAGGCCTTCGGGGTTGCCTTTCAGCTGAATTTTGGTCGCTAAATCTGTCGGCGTTTCCAGGTTAAAGTTGGTAATAAGAACATTTATACCATTGTCTGTATTTTTGGATGCCGCAATGTGCAAATTGCCGTTGTCATTAGTTTCGACCGCTATTCTTTCACCACACATTTTGTACAACAGTTCATACATAAAATATTGTGGACGCGCATTGCCGTCCCAGTCGAATAAGCCCAGCCTATGGGGGTAGTCATTCCAATGTTCCGACATGTAGCGGTATTTTGCAAAAAACTGCTTAAAATCGTCCATATCGCAGTGCTGGTCTACGATGTGGTATTGAAACGTGCCTGTTAGTACACCGGCATTGTTTAGGTTCATAATGGTTGCGGCCAAAGATGCAGCCCTTGCGCCCATGTAGGCGGTTTCTTCAACGTCCGCATCCAGGCGTACATTTAACTCTGTCGTATACAGCCCAATACTTGGGTCATATTTATCTACAATTTTGCGAAATAACTTCGCTGCGTCAAGGTGCTGCTTTGGGCAATCCGTGTAATTATTGTACGAAATAAAATCCAGTGGCAAGTTATCGCGCTTCACCAGCCCGAAAAATTCTTCAAAGTACCCTTCCACATCATCCCCCGCGCCTGCCCATGCAGGGCCGCCAATTTTTACGTTGGGGCTTGCCTTTACAATTGCCGCGGCAGTCATTTTGTAGTACTCAAAATAATCTGACGGGGAATCGAACCTGTACGGGCAGCCGCCCCACTCCCCAATATTTATTTCATTGGCAATTGCCCAGTGGGTTACATATTGGTTTTCTACAGAATAGCGTTTAACCATTGCTTCGATAAGCGTTTGCCATTCCTTAACGTCTGTAGGCTTCCAAATATTTTCGTCAACCACCGGGTAAAGGGGCTTTGGCTTTATGGTGATGTGCGCCATAATGTCCGCGCCGGTTTGGTGCACTGATTTAATGTAGGCGTCCATTTTTGCCCAGTCGAACACGTTATGGTCCGGATAAACAAAGAAAAATTCCTGCAAAAAAATACGTATCATTTTTGGTTTAAGCCTGCCAATTCCACTTACTACCTTGGTCGGTATGGGCAGCGAGTTAATGCCGCCTATGCCAAAAGAATGATTTCTGTAACATAATACTCCCTGTGACTCGTTGAAATTAATTGTAATTTCTGTTCTTTCCATTTCCGAAAATTTTGTTTTCATTTTACCGGCATCCACATTAACGACCTCCTTGTTGGCTACCACAAAACACTTGTCCAAATGTAATTATATGCATCGGCATCGGCATTTTCCCATTGACGTCTTACCAAGTCTGCATCCCCGGCAAGATTGCTGTACCCGGCACTTTCCTCTGCCCATGGCCTGCATACAAAAGGCGGGCGCGTACCGGGTGGAATACCATAAACCGTTTCCGGCATTTCAATTGCTTTAGCCGGGCTTGATTGACTGTATACGCCATGCTCCATGGTGTAATCCACCGCAGCTTTTACATTTTCCGGTTTTATGTCGCTTAACATCAAAGCCGTAGCATCTAAAATGTATCCGCCGCCACACTTTACTGCATCAAACAATTTTTTCATTTCTACCCGTACATCCGCTTCTGTCCCGCGTGAAAGAACATCGTAAGGCAGCCCGCCGCTTATGGCAAATTTGTTTTTGAGCTTTTTGGCGGCATAGGCCGGGTCGCCTTTGTCGATATGATAGATTATTCCCCCTGCCGGGAGTTCCAGCAAGTTATCGTAATGGGCTTCCCAATTTCCTTCCCCATAAAATAAAATTTGGTGTCCTTGCCTTATAATTTCCTCAAAAATTGGCTTTAGTGTAGGCCAGAAAATATAGTCGAACATTTCTTGGGAAATAAACGGAACACAACCCCGGTGAGCCCAAATTGTTATCGGGACGTTTTTTTCCGGGTCTGCCCCGGCCAAAGCATTGGCCAATATGTGCGGCATAAGGGCTTCACAGGCTTTAAGCAGCTTCTTGGGGTGTTCCTTGCCGTCTATGCACGTGTTAATGTACCCACGGAATTTGTCAGCCATAATATCCAGCGGTGCCTTTATCATCCCAGAGTTGGCAGAAACAACCCCAGCTTCATATTTTAGTTTGTGTGCCGCAGGGCCAAAAGCGTTCATATAATTGGCATAAGCAATTGCCCCGGAAATTAGACTTAAGTTATGGTCATAATCCACCGGCTGGCCCGGCATACGCAGCCGTGTACAAGCCCGCGGGAGCCACTTGTTAACCAAAAACGCCGTAGGGTCTTGGGTAAATTCCTCGTACTCGTGAAATTGTACAAACATGTCCTCTTCATCGTGGGGCTCAAAAAATTGATTTACATTATCTACATAAGTATCCACCCCAGGTACAGCCAAGTATTTCCAGCCTGCTGCTTTTGCAACACTGTAAGTACTCCAAATTGCGTTAAGCATTACCGCATCGTTACCCATATCAACGGCCATTTTACGGGTAACGTCAAACGCAGCGTTATAATCGCAAGCTGCTTTCTGGTTGGTAATGCCGCAGTAACGCGCCGCCGCTTCCTGGTATAAAAAGCGGATAGGAATACGGTCCGGTGTGCCGCCGCGCATGGCAGTTACGTAGCGGTTAAGCCGTTGATTATACATAGTTTCGGTTGTGGGGTTAATGAACATTTTATCGCCTCCTTGAATTGGTATGTTTTGCCTAACTATAACATGAAAGCTGCGAATCCTGTACAACTTTTTTTACCCCCTGATATCACATTGGCCAATGTGATATCAGGGGGTGCATAATTCTCCTTCCCCTGCATACACATATTACAACGATATTTACTACATGCAATGAATTGCACCGCAGTTCACAGAAAGGGAGATTTAATGAACTATCCAAACTTATACCGTGACATAGCCGAACGTACACGCGGAGACATTTACATAGGCGTAGTCGGTCCGGTACGCACAGGCAAGTCAACATTTATTAAGCAATTTATGGATCTTCTTGTAATTCCCAACATTGAAAACAACTACAGCAAAGAACGGGCCAAAGACGAACTGCCCCAGTCTGCCACCGGACGCACCATCATGACAACAGAGCCCAAGTTCGTGCCCAACGAAGCAGTCGAAATTAATTTGGACGATGTGGCAGCCTTTAAAGTACGCATGATAGACTGTGTAGGCTACTTGGTTCCCGGCGCAAACGGCCACATGGAAGGAAACGCACCACGCATGATTTCCACCCCATGGTCGGATGAAAAAATGCCATTCGTCCAAGCCGCCGAAATGGGCACAAAAAAGGTTATCACCGATCATTCCACAATTGGCATAGTAATAACCGCAGATGGTTCCATTGCAGAAATTCCCCGTGAAGACTACATAGACGCCGAAGAACGTGTCATTCGTGAGCTAAAACAAATCAACAAACCTTTTATCATTTTGCTTAACACAAACTCGCCATTTTCGCCGGAAACAGACCGCCTACGCACAGAATTGTCCGAAAAGCACGGCGCAACCGTTATGGCCGTTAACTGTGCCCAACTTAAACTTGATGACATCCACTCTGTCATAGAAAACGTATTATATGAATTCCCCGTGCAAGAAATTCGCATAAATTATCCCAAATGGATCGAAACACTTCCTCTTTCCCACTGGCTAAAACAAAGTTTTATCAACTCTGTGAAAGGAATGGTAAAAGGCATTGGCAAGCTGCGGGAAATGCGTGACCACATTAGCTTGCTAAATGAAAACGAATATGTAAAAAAAGCCATCTTAGAAAAAATTGCCCTTGGCGAAGGTACCGCCAGCGTCGAACTTGGCGTAGATGAATCGCTGTTCTATCGCATCTTAAGCGAAACCACCGGCATGGATATCGGTGGCGAATATCAATTAATCTCCACAATTAAAGTACTGGCCGAAGCAAAAAAAGAATTTGACAAAGTCAAATTTGCCCTAGAAGAAGTACATCGCAAAGGCTACGGCATTGTTACACCCGCCACCGACGAAATGAAACTGGAGCCGCCAACGCTGGTAAAACACGGCTCTAAATACGGCGTAAAAATAAAAGCCAGCGCACCAAGCCTGCATCTCATTCGTGCTGATATAGAAACCGAGGTAAGCCCCCTTGTAGGCACGGAAGCCCAAAGTGAAGAGTTAATCGCTTACATAAACCAAGAAATGGACGAGGATCCAAGTAAAATTTGGGAACTTAACATGTTTGGCAAATCTATGCATGAAATGGTGCGGGACGGGCTGCAAAACAAGCTTTTTCGTATGCCGGAAACTGCACAAATGAAATTTCAAGATACGTTGCAGCGGATTATAAACGAAGGCTCCGGTGGGCTAATTTGCATTATTTTATAGCACGATTTTAGGAGACGTTTGATGTTTTGGTGATGTTTTTGTTTATTATTTGTAATAAAACTGTTACAATGTGTACAGACTTTATATGAACGATTAGGAGAGACACATGACAGAAGCACAAAACATCCGAAACATAGCAATTATCGCCCATGTTGACCATGGGAAAACAACATTAGTAGACCAATTTCTGTGGCAAAGCGGTGCCTTTCGCCAGAACCAAACCATATCGGACAGGGTTATGGACTCGGGCGATTTGGAACGGGAAAGAGGCATTACAATTTTGGCAAAAAACACTTCCATTACGTACGGCAGTGTGAAAATAAACATCATCGACACGCCGGGGCATGCCGATTTTGGCGGTGAAGTTGAGCGGGTACTAAAGATGGTAGACGGCGTAATTTTAGTTGTAGACGCATTTGAAGGCCCAATGCCTCAGACAAAGTTTGTACTAAAAAACGCGCTGGATTTAGAACTGCCTGTAATTTGCTGCATAAATAAAGTCGATCGCCCGGATGCCCGCCCTGCGGAAGTAGTGGACGAAGTATTAGAGCTTTTTATGGAGCTTGACGCATCGGAATTTCAGCTAGATTCGCCATTTGTATATGCATCTGCAAAAAAAGGCTGGGCAAGTCTTTCGCCTAAGGATACAGGGCAGAAAATGGTCCCGCTTTTCGACATGATTGTTAGCCATATTCCCGCACCAAAAGGCGACCCAACAGCAAATACACAGGTTCTTATTTCTAATATTGATTACAACAATTACATTGGGCGAATTGGCGTTGGCAAAGTAGAAAACGGGCTTGTGCGGGTCAATGATGAAGTGGTAATTGTGAACAGCCATGAGCCGGATATGCGCAAGCAAGTACGGGTTTCTAAGTTATATGAATTTGACGGGCTGGACAGAGTGGAAGTAGAAGCTGCCGGAGTTGGCAGTATCGTGTCCATTTCCGGTATGCCTGATATTAAAATCGGAGACACGCTTTGTGGGCCGGATAACCCGATTGCATTGCCGTTTAGCAAGATTTCAGAACCGACTATCGCTATGTTTTTCTTGGTAAATGACAGCCCATTCGCCGGACAAGACGGAAAATTTCTTACGTCCCGCCAAATACGGGAGCGACTGTTCAAAGAACTGAACAACGATGTTAGTCTGCGGGTGGAAGAAACAGACTCAACGGAGAAATTTAAAGTATCCGGTCGGGGCGAATTACATTTATCTATTTTAATTGAGACCATGCGCCGGGAAGGATATGAATTTCAGGTATCAAAACCGGCAGTACTTTACAAAGAAGTGGACGGAAAACGTCACGAGCCAATGGAAATTGTAGCTATAGACGTACCGGAGGAATTTGCCGGTGTTGTCATTCAAAAACTAAATATCCGCAGGGGTGAGCTGCGTCAAATGTCTGCGGGACAGGCGGGATATACACGTTTGCAATTTAGCATCCCCGCAAGAGGGCTTATCGGTTACCGGTCAGAATTTCTTACTGATACAAAAGGCAACGGTATAATGAACACTCTTTTCGACGGCTACGCCCCGTACAAAGGCGATATTCCAAACCGCCCGCAAGGGTCATTAATTTCATTTGAAAACGGTGTAGCTGTACCTTACGGCATGTACAACGCCCAAGAGCGCGGTGCGCTCTTCATTAACCCTGGCGAAAAAGTGTATACCGGCATGGTTGTAGGCCGCAACGCCCGCAGCGGCGATATGGAAGTTAACATTTGTAAGCAGAAAAAAGCCACCAATTTCCGCGCAGTTGGTAATGACGAAGCTTTACGCTTGGTTCCTGCACAAATACTAAGTTTGGAACAGTGCCTGGAATTTATCACCGATGATGAGCTTGTTGAAGTTACGCCGCTTAACCTGCGCTTACGCAAAAAATTGCTAAACGCTACCGACAGAGCCAGGGCAAACAAAAATAAAGAATAAAACTTACCCCAATGTCATTAAGTTAAGGTTAAGCAAAAAAAGAGAGAAGCGCGTATATGACACGCCTCTCTCTTTTAATATGCGCGAAAGACAAAAAAAGAAAAAACCACTTGACAAATAGAGCAAAAAAGCGGTGTATTTTCTTGAGAAAAGATAACTTAAGAGGAGGCGGTACAATGAATTCGTATGCAGACTTAGTAAAAAGCAGCCTAACATCAATTATATCTGAGA
>WQTQ01000120.1 GCA_009786175.1 Bacillota bacterium
TACTTGTTTAACTGGTCGAAAGTCGCGCTGTTGCCGCCGCGCCTGCAGCTTACAATTGCCGCGCCAAATTTCATGCGCCGCTTCGCCCAGTCTCCGCTGTAAAACAGACGGTCGCAGAAGGATGTGATTGCGCCGGTGGCACTGGCAAAATGCACGGCAGAGCCGATAATAAGGCCGTCCGCTTCTTCAAAAGCCGCCGCTACTGTGTTTACCATATCGTTATCAAATGCGCATTTACCTGCTGTAGCAGGCCGCTTACATACGCGGCAAGATGTGCAACCGACAATGGGCTTTTTGCCTACCTGAAAAATTTCGGAATCTACGCCGTTTTTCGCAAGCTGTTCCTTAATAATGCTAAGCCCTGTAAATGTACAGCCATTTTCGTTTGGGCTGCCGTTAATCATAATTACTTTCATTTGAAAACCTCCTTATTTCAAACTCAAACTCATGGGCAATGGGAATGCCGTCGCACCCGGTTAGGGGTATCTGCGGCTTTAGTTTTCTGGCTTCGTTTACTGCGTTAATGTGAACCGCTTTAAGGGCAAACCCAAACCGCTGATAAAACCTGATTGCGCGGGTATTGTCATTGGTGGTAATAAGCCAAACGCGCTTGCAGCCTGCATCATCTGCGGCTTTGATAATGGCCTTCACCAACGCACTGCCTACGCCCTGGCCTTGCCGCAAGCTTTCCAAAACAGTAATTTCGCAATTATCACCCGAAATATGAAATAGGCCGTAGGCAATAATCATTCCGTTTTCTACGGCTACAAAACCGGGGTGCGTACGCGTGTCGTGCAGCACCCCTCTTGTGACGATGTATGGGCCGCCCCAGTTTTCGGCAATTTGCCGCTCTACAAAGGGCCTGGTGCCTGCAGTAATGCGCTCGATGGATGAATACATGACAGTTAGCCCTTTTTTACGCCATAGCGGCCATAGGAAACCCGCTGTTCAAAAGGCAATTTTTCTCTTTTGCCGCCGTCACCGTCGGGCTTGCCAATGGGAAGCACTGCCCATAGGTGGAAATTTTCCGGCGCGCCTAATACTTTCAGCGCGGCTTTTTGCTTGCCTTCGTCAAAATACGGGCTGTCCAGCCACAGGGATACATAGTCCATGGCTGTTGCCGCCAGAAGCATATTTTCCACCGCGGCAGAATAATCTTCTTTTTCAAAGTTAACTGCGCCTGCCGGAGTTAGCGCGCTGTTTGTAAGTACTGCAATTGCCGCCGGGGCAGATTCAAGGATTCCCCAGCCCGGCGCGGCTTCGCACAAAGGGTCAAGAACGTCCCTGTTTGGCAGGATAATTAACTGCACGGTTTGCCTGTTGGCACCGCTTGGTGCGTCCAGACCTGCTTGGGCAATGCGCTCCAGGTCTGCAAGGGGCACGGGCGCGGACGAAAATTTTGCCTTGTGGGAATAGCGTTTTGATACAACTTCAAAAAAATCCATAGGAATTTTCCTTTCTATTTACTCTCTTTTTACAAGCCCCTTTGTGCGCCACTTACCAAACCTGTAGGCCAGTATGCCCAGCATGCAATTGGTGGTCCAGCCTGCCAAAAGGGAGAAAAACAATGCTTCCGGTCTGCCGAAAAAATGCACAAATAAGTAAGCTGTTGGTACGCGTACCACAATCGTATTAATAATCGCCGCCCACATTGGGGTAACGGCATCCCCCGCGCCGCGGATTGCGCCCCACAGCACCATGTTGACACCAAAAATTACATATCCAATGGCCAAAATGCGCAGCATTCGCAAGGCCATTACAATTACTTCTTCCGTTTCCGTAAACAGCCCGGCTATGTGGTGGCCAAAAATAAGCACTGCCGCAACCAGCACAACTGCTGTGCCAATGGTCATACAAATGCTTTGCTTTACTCCGCTGCTAAGCCTATCCAGCCTGCCTGCGCCCATGTTTTGCCCTGCGTAAACAGTCATTGCGTTACCGAAGGAAAAGTTGGGCATCATTACAAAGCTGTCTATGCGCATAACAATAATATTTACGGCCAAAAACATTGGCCCAAAGCTGTTTGCAAGGGGCTGGACAATCATCATTGCTATAGCAAAAATGGCCTGTGAAGCGGCAGTTGGTATCCCAAGTTTTAAAAGCTGGTTTGCGTATTCTTTTTTGGGGCGAAGGTACTTTAGGCTAAGGTCGAAAACATCGCGCATTTGCCCCAACCTGCGCAAGCACAAAAGGCTGGTTAAGCCCTGGGCAAAAACCGTGCCCACCGCCGCCCCCCAAACTCCAAAGCCAAAGCCCGGCATGGCAACACCGAACAGTGTCCAGGCCCCCGCTTCCGGGATTAGCAGCAAGTTTAGGAAAATGTTAAGTATACTTGTGACGGCAAGGTACAAAAGGGGCGAAAAAGCATCCCCCAAGCCCCGCAAAATGCCCGACAGTATATTAAAATACGCCATCCCCAAAATGCCCACCATAAGGACGGTCATATACAATACGCTGTCGTCAATAATTTCTGCCGGTGTATCCAGCAATAACAAAAGAGGACGTGTCACAAATGGCCCAATTACCATCATTACCACGCCTAAAATTGTAGTTAACGTAAGAGCCGCGCCTATGGTATGGGAAAGATCTTCACGTCTTTTTGCACCAAAATATTGGGCAACCATAACCCCCGCACCCATAGAGATACCCATCATAATAACCATAAGCAGGAAGAACATGGGAATACTGCTGCCTACTGCCGCTAAAGCGTTGTCGCCGACAAACCGCCCTAAAATAATGGCATCTGCCGTAGAATACATTTGTTGAAACAAGTTGCCTATCAAAAGCGGTACCGTAAAAAGAAGCAGGCTTTTCCATGGCTTGCCTTGCGTCATATCGATACCGGAAAGCATTTGCTTAAATTTAGAAAGTGCTGTAAATGTCAAACCGTTACCGCCTTAATATCGCCTGTACAAACCAATAACTTTGCCCAATACTTCGCAGTCCGGCACTATGATTGGCTCGAAATAGGAATTCGCCGGGCTTAAGCGAATGTTTTCCCCATCCCGATAGAACTTTTTAACCGTGGCAGAATCGTCCAGCAGTGCGACTACAATGTCACCGTCAATGGCGGTTTGCTGCTGCCGTACCAGTACTAAATCTCCGTTAAAAATACCATCATCCATCATGCTGTCGCCCTTGATATGCAGCATAAAGCAGGTGTCGTTTTTTACATAGTCGATTGGAATAGGGAAAGTGTCTTCGATGTTTTCTTCCGCCAAGATAGGTATACCCGCCGCTACCTGCCCCACGATGGGTACGTTTACCAGCTCGCGGGTACTGTTGTAAAAATCCTCTTCCAAAATTTCTGTAGAGCGGTTTTTTGTCGGCGAACGGCGGATGTAGCCCTTACGCTCCAGTGTCTCTAAATGGGCGTGTACGGTAGAAGTAGAGCTAAGCCCAACGGCATCGCATATTTCACGCACTGTTGGGGGGTATCCGTGTTGGCGTATTTCAGATTTGAGAAAATCCAGAATAAGTTTTTGTTTTGAAGTTAATGTTCCCGGCATGGGAATCTTCCTTTCTTTAGATGGAGTAGAAAGTACCATATGTATTATGCCAGCAAGGGCGGATAATGTAAACATTATTTATGATGTAGGAACTTTTTTGCGAAATTTACGTTTATATAAATGTAAAACAAAAACAGATGTGTAAAGGAGCAATTGACAATGAAAAAATCTGCAAAAATTTTAGTAACTTTAGGCGCAGCAGGAATGCTGGCACTAACTGCCTGCGCCACAGCGGACGTCGTAGATGAAATTGAAGCTATGTTTGGTTTAGCCCCAATCGCGGGAATTGAACCATTCGAGGCCGCAGGCGGCTACATGGACATAGAAGGCGGCCCGGCGTTACTTTCCCCGGAAGATCTCGACATGCTTTGGTCAGGTACGTTCGACCCGGAAACGGTGCAAATTATTATCCATGACGAAGCCATTGACGCCCCCACACCTTTTATAGACAGCCAAGCAGGTACCGTGATGCTGCCGCTTGTGGCTATTGCAGAAGCGTTGGGCTACACCGTGGCAGATGAAGGTGAAGAGGTAATAATCGGCCCGGGTACCATTGTTACCGCCGGTGTAAACAGCTACTCCCGCGGCAGGGAAGCCGCAAGAGAACTTACATCTGCCCCGATAATTGTAGATGGCGTAATGTTTGTACCGTGGGAATTTTTCCAGGAAATACTGTCCTACGCGGCCATGGCAAGTGACGGAAATATTATTTTCGCGCCTACTACCCCCTGATATCAGGGGGTAGCCCCTTTTCTGCGGTTACTTTAATATCTCTGCCACCATTTGGATATTTTCCAGCGGCTGGTCTACATATTTGGGGAACATCCCCACCATTACCGTGTCGATAGGCTTAATGCTGCGGTAAGTTTCTTCAAACGCGGCGCGCACATTTTCCTTTGTGCCGCAGCGGCGGGAAGCCCCCAGTACTTTAAAGGCGATACACGGCTTTGGCGTGCTGCGGATGGCTTCAAAAGCGATGGCCCGGTCTTCCTCAAAAAACGGCTCGTCAAATTGCGGGTAGCCGGAAATGGACGATGAAACCCGCTCTATCCTGCTAAGGTTGTACACGCAAACCATGTAAAAGTCTACGTCCCAGCCTTCTGCGTCCGCTTGTTTTACAATCTCCGGCATATGGGTACACATGCCCACAGCCAGGCCCGTGGCGCGTATGACGGCCAGCCTGTTTTGTATTTCGTCAATTTTCCCTTCCTTGTACAACGCGTCGGTGATGGTGCCGTGTAAGTAAATGGCCGCCGCGCCGTGCCGCTTACAGTTTTGTACATGGGTGGCGAAAGGGGCAAGCTCCGGCGCAGTTTGGGCAACCCAGTTCATTTTGCCGCCCTGGTTGCGGTACTCCCGCAGCAGGGCAATCATTTGCGCGTCGTTGCGGACAGAGAATGTCTTCATGCCAAGTTCTTCGCAGCGGAACATGGTCTTTTTGATATTTTCCATGGTAAAGTAGTTTAGCATTTCTTCGTTCATTTCATCTGTTGTGTGGGAATGGCCTTTAAACGGGTTGCCGCCCAATATAAGCCGTGAAACTTCTGCTGTGCTCAGGAAAGTTGTGGGTATCATTTCGCGCCTCCTGTTAAGGTATTGTACGTGTGTATGTTGTTGACATTGTACCATTGTGTACATGTGTGGTCTACAAATATCACTTACACGTCATTTGAGAAACGAAAATATTAATTGATGCAGGTATAACTACATGGTACAATGTGACAAAAACAAGACAACTAAGATACTCAACACAGAACGGAGTGCCAAAAATGTTAGACAAAGTTGAATATTGGCTGGAACTTTGTGATGATGATGTAAAAGCTGCAACGGCTATGTTTAAATCTCAAAACTATCTATGGACAGGGTTTATTTGCCACCTTATTGCAGAAAAAGCATTGAAAGCAGCGATTGCAAATATAACGAATGAAGTACCGCCTAAGATACATGACTTGCCTAAGCTGGCGGATAAAACAGCTATAAATAGTTATATTTCGGACAAACACAAGTCATTATTGCGCAAGCTGACACCTCTGCAAATTGAGGCAAGGTATCCAGAGTATAAAGAAAGGATTAAGGCCACTCTAACAGAAGGCTACTGCAAGGAACTGCTGGAAGATACGGAGGAATTTTTATGTTGGATAAAGTGCAAGTTAGGAAAATAGCAGAGCAATATAAAAATAGAGTATGCCAAGTTTATAACCCAAAGCAAGTAATTATCTTTGGTTCTTATGTGAATGGTGTTCCTCATTCAGAAAGCGACATTGACATTGCAGTAATTTTTGAAAGTGTTGATGGAGATTGGCTTGAAACTTGGGGCAACTTAATTGGACTGCGTGAAGGTATAAGTTTTGACATTGAAGCTCATATGCTTGACGAAACCTGCAATAAAAGCGGATTTTTAGACTATATCCGAGAAACAGGGGAAGTAATCTATAGCATCTAATATTTATAGAATAAAATTAAACCCATGAGCGAATACATCCTTCTCATGGTTTTTTTATATCAATTATTCCTAACTCGACAAGTTGATAGTCGAAATAAGTTGATGGGCAATTTCATATAATTTGACATTTGCGCGATAAATATGTTATACATTTTAAAATTTGTCAAAAGGTGGGTGGGTTTGTGAGGTACATAATTTGGAAAGTGAAAAACGCGTTTTCTAATTGGAAGTACAAAGTTGGGCGCACATTGTCAAACATAAAGCATGACTTGAAAAAAGTACGAAAAATCTTGTACGGCTTTGTTATTATTGCCGCTGTTATGGCTGTGGCAATAACAGTTACGCCTATAATTTGGCGCGAGGTACAATGCAGACAAAATAAACTTACCCGGCAAGAAATATTATACGATTTCGATTACCTGCTTACTGCAATTGAAGAAAATTTTCCGTTTTTGGGGATGCTCTACCGCAGAGATGGGGTGGACTTGCTTGCCATTGGGCAAGAAGTAAGGACTCAGATTGCAGAAGAAACCACAACCATGTGTATAAGAGATTTTTGGAACGTGCTGCAGTACGACTTTCTGGCCTATGCAGAGCAGATAGGACATTTGCATTTGCTGCACGAACCAAGGCGAGTTTGGATGGTTGACAACTTTAATTACATGAATGCAGACATGCCGGAGGGCAGCTACCTTGCGCGTTGGTGGAGTGTGGTGAGTAACCCGCCAACTCATCCTTGTTATTCACGTATTAATTTCCGTGAACAAGCAGACTCTCGGCGGCAGATGTTAAGCACGGAAATCATTAAAGATGGTGAAATAGCCTACATTCGTTTTTACCATTTTTCAGGTTGGATGAATGTTAATGAACAATCGGAATGGAATAAGTTTAACAGTGGCATTGCAAATTTCAACCATCTTATTATCGATCTCCGCGGTAACAGAGGTGGGAATCTGTTGATATATGAACATGCAATTCGTCCTTTATTAACTCGCAGCCTTATAATACAAATTAATTATTTTTATAAAGGTGGCAGTTATAACGTAAATTTCTTTAATCTTAGAGGATTATTTAACCGCCATGACGTTGTCAGGCCTACTATTCGCCGCCCATTCTGTGTTGATAACATAAATAAAAATGTACTGTTTTCTATAGGAAATGTTAACTACGATGTGTTAAGGGATTTATCGTATTTTGATTATATGGGGTCAGGATATCGCGTAGTTCGTAGTTTTTGTATGCGTACGCAACAGGAGTTTATAAGTCCTTTTAGTGGCAAAATATGGATGTTGGTAGATGAATATGTATTTTCTGCTGCAAATCAAGCTGCGGCGTTAAGTAAATATTCCGGCTTCGCCACGTTGGTAGGTGAAACAACAGGCGGCATTTCCGGCAATTTAATTTCCAGGTCGTCGGAATATTTTATCTTGCCCAACACAGGCATTATCGTGCGCTACGACCCGGCATATGTAACTAACAGGTACGGCCATCCATTGGAATATGGCATTTTGCCCCATGTTTTTAACCGTCCGGGGCTATGCGCGTTGGAAACGGTGTTGGAGTTGATAAGCGAGGGCAGTTACTAACTGATATGGGAAATAGTTGTGTTATTGTGACTGAAATGTCATCTTGTTTATGAAAAATGTATGTGTTACTGTAAACATGCAACAACCGAAGGAGGTCGTTTACGTGGTGAAAAACATCAAAAAATACGCAGTTAGCTTGATATTATCTGTTGCCATTCTGCTCGGAAGTGTTGGCAGTGTAGTAAATGCCTATGCAAGTTGCGAAAGTTATGAAATTGTGCAGCCTTTTGATTTTGATGATAAAGCCGAAGACTAACTGCTTTCACCTATTTCGATACTATATTTGTTTTTTGCGGTTAATTTAACATATTCAGCATTTTTATGTTCCATTAACGTTGTAAATGTGTCGTACGACTCTTTGAAGTGTATTTTAGCTTGTTCCATATCCCCGGTGAGGTAGTAGAATCTCGCTTTGTTGTACCGGAGTTCTCCAATTACTTTATATTCTTTTGCCTTTTCACAAAATGCGATACCCTCTTCGATAACACCGAAGGCTTCGTCGTAACGATCTTTAGACAATAAATTGTTAGATAGGTTGAAATAGACTGTGGCCATTAACTTGTTTCGTGTGTTGTAGCATATGGAACTACGCTTGAGAGACGCAATTAATGCCTCATTAATTTCTATTGCTTCTTCCGGTTGGCCTAACTTTGCTTTTACAACCGCCATAAGCTTAATGATACGATACTCATTTATGGTAAAATTTGGCTCATTTACTTTTTGACAATTAACAATGTTGTCCTTTGATAAAACTTTTGAAGTAGTTATACGCAAAGCTTCGTAAAGCATATCCAGAACTACATTGTGGTCTTGCGTTACTTTAAATGCTGCATTAGCTTCCAGCAGCATAAGTGCCTGCGTGATAGACGGAATGCTTGTGTTGCAGTAATCCTTATCTTTCAGTTCTTCCAGCTTGCTGTTGTAAGCCTGGTGGTTATTAACAAAACCTGCGCTCCAAATTTCTTCAAAGTCGTTGTTGAATTGCCTTAAATCGTTGTCATACAGCAATGCTTGAAACTCGGCAATATTAACACCAAGTACCGACAATAGCCGGTTAAGTACCTCCGGGTATGGTGAATGAGTACCTTTTTCAATACGCATCAGGTGCCTGACAGTGCATATTTGATCCAATGTTCCGCTTTTGCATAATTCTTTTTGCGACAATTGCTTTTGAGTTCTTAATGATTTAATAATTGCGCCAATGCTTTTTCTGTTGTCTTGAGGTTTCATAGATATTCTCCCTTGTTTCCTCCGCTCCACCAAAAAAAAAGGGGGGGGGG
>WQTQ01000121.1 GCA_009786175.1 Bacillota bacterium
TTATTGTAGTTCGCCTTCTGGAGAACAGCGGCTCTATCCGCCATAGAATAGAGCAGATTGACGGTAATGGCGATGTTGTAATTTCCAGGTTACTTTGGTGCAAAAATGTTGGTGGTACCGACGATATGGCAGAGTGGCACATCTTTATAGAAATGGGCAATTGCCTGCTTGCGGATGAGTTTAACCTTGTGCTTGAAAATATAGTGGACTGTGGGATGGCAGGTTGCAGCATTTGTGACCCAAGCGACTATTATGAGTGCTACAATGCTTTAAAAAATGTTGGCAACGGCAATAATAACAACAATGCCAATAACAACAATAACAACGCGAACAACAATCAACCAACCGGTTCGTCTTCAACCAACCACGTAACCATTCCCATAAACCATATAAACAACAAAGCAGGTATAACTGCTCGCGTTGTAGATGGCCGTGCGGTGTTTAACTTGTCTACCAACGAAGTTAGACGAATTATTGCGGATTCCAATGAAGCTGCCATATTTGACCTATCCGAAATGGATGTCACATCTGTGTTAATCCCCAGACAAACCGTGCGTCAGCTTGCGGCGGCAGAGCTTGGCATAAAAGTTGTACTTCCACACGGTAAAATACTATTGGATGCAGATGCTGCAAATTCTCTTGGCCAATTGGCGCAAAACAACAATATTGTCATAAGTATAGAGGAATCGGAGCAGCCGCTGACTTTCTATATAAGCATAAGCGCGGGCAGACAAGAAATAAACACTTTGCGAGGGGTAATTATAATAAGTTTGCCATACGAAGGGCCATTGCCTGTATATGTATGGAGGTTGGATGAGTACGGTGAATTAGTATTGGTAAAAGCAGGTGCAAACTTTAACGAATACACCGGTAGGGTAGAATTTGCAACCAATACACCGGGGACATTTATACTTGGTACAGGTGCCCCTATGGTTGATGATGCGCCACTCGCTTTTGTACAGTACGAGTGGGAAGAGTCTGCCCCGGCAGTTGAGAGCTTGCAAACACCTCCTATGCCGGTCGTACGCCAGCGCAGCAACTTTATTATAAACTTGCATGATTATGGTACATCGTCCTTTATAGACCCGGAAACTAACCGCGTAATGGTTCCTGTTCGTATGTTTGCCGAAACACTGGGCATGAACGTGGTATGGCAGGACTCGACACGCGCCGTTAGAGTTGTAACGCCTGAAGGCGTAACTGAATTACCGGTTGATGAACCGCTTCCCAACGGCTTTGGAACTCCGGTAATAATTAACGGCAGCACCTTTGTGCCACTACGCTTTATTGCAGAAATTTTTGGCGCGGAAGTAGTATGGGACAGGGAAAGCGTGGCCGCTATTGTCACACTGTAGTTAAAAATGAAATACACCCCCTGATATCACATCCGCGAATGTGATATCAGGGGGTGTTCGGCATCCCGGGGCGGAAGCCCTATTTTTTATTTCCCTGAAATAGTTATCCCGTCGAAACAGCACCAGGGCAGTATGGAATATCCGTCTATGCACCGCTCTTGGGAGATTGCCGGGATATTCATAAGCGCGTCGCAAATGTTAAAGGACAGCATAGTTTCGCCAAGTGCGTCTGTTACTTCGCCGTTTTCAATTAGAAAACTGTTTTTTGCCACGCCGGAAACGTCTCCGCTTGGGCCGGGGGACGCACCGGAAAAACGGCCAAGTACAATACCTTTGTCTATGCTTTTTATCATGTCTGCCAGCGGGGTTGTGCCCGCGGCAACTTCTACGTTGCCAAAGGCTGTGTTAAGGGCCCGGGGTTTGCCGGTTTTGTTGGCCCCATAAAGGGAAAGGGCGAAGGAATTTAACACCCCGTCACGGATAAAGTCAAAATTTTGGCTTTCAAAACCGTCACCGGTGTAGCGTTCGCCGCCTACAATGTTTGGGTTAAGGGGTGACGCACTGAATGTTAGCTTAGAATCGGCAACTTTTGTGCCCAAGGCATCTTTCCAGCGGCTGGTGTCGGATATTAAAGTGTAGTCATCCAGGAAGCAGCCCAAAATGGTCCACCAGATCATATCCCCGGCAGAAGGCAGCACAATTACTTTGCCGTCGAACTTACCATCTACCATGCGGGTTTTTAGGGATTTTACCGAGTCTTGTAACATGGAACGCTGTAAACCAACATTCATAAACGGTGTATCTAAAGATTGCATACCAAAACCGTAATAATTGAAGGACGAGGATAACTCGCCGTCTTTAGCGGAAAACATGTTGTTAAAGTGATACGACTCTCTTTTGTTTCCAAATTCTACGCCGTTGCTGTTTACATAGCAGGCTTCGTTAAAGTTGAACGTAGAGCCTACACTTTCCAAAATAATTTGTGGGAACTCGTCTTTTGTCTGATCCAAAAATTCTTTTGTGCGGGCGAAAAGTTTATCCATATCGCTGCCGCCCATGGTTGCATCAAAATTTTTGTTTTCGGCTTTTGGGGCAATGTCTTCCGCTTCGTCGGGTGTGGCAGAAGCAGCAAGGGCCACACAGTCTGCCACGGCTTTGTCTATGGATGCTTTGTCTAGCTTATTAACAGAAGCGGTGCCTTTTCTCCCGTCGATTAAGGCTTTTAAGTTAAGCCCGTCACTAAACAATGTGCGCAGCAGGGAAAATTCGTTAGCTTCAACGTTTAACTCATCTGTGCGGCCACGGTGTACACTGCAGGATGCCTTTTGCGCGCCGGCTTTTGTTAGCGCGTTTAAAGCGTATTCGGCTATGTTGTGCAAATTATCGCTCATATTATCGTCCTCCTATGTTAATATCGCAGCGTATGGCGGGGCCGCCCATGCCTACTGTCATTGCTTGCTTTTTACCGCAAAAACCGCTTACGTCCCAAACCATATCGTCGGATAACATATCTACGGTTTTAAGCATTTCAAAGGCTACACCGGAAATGGTAGTTTCTTTAATAGCCTTGCCCAATTTGCCGTTCTTAATTTCATACCCTTCTTCTACAGAGAACATGAACTCACCGGTAGTATCTGCTTGGCCGTTTCCTGTTTTTACAAGGAAGTATCCGTCGTCTATACTTGTAATCATATCGTCCAGCTTGCTGGTACCCGGCAGAATTACCGTATTGCGCATACGAATTAATGGTTCGTCAGAAAAGGTGAAGGCTCTTGCGTTACCTTGGGGTTTGGTTTCAAAATGGCGGGCAGTTTCCCTGTTGTGCATGTAGCTTTTTAATATGCCGTCTTCTATAAGCACGGCATCTTCTGCCTCAACACCCTCGTCATCTACATATACGGGCAGCGGAACGGTTTTACCAAATGCGGTGTGAGCAAAGTCTACCATTGTTACAATTTCGCTTGCTACTTGCTTGTTCATGTTGTACCCTGCCACAGAGCCGCCAAGTACTATGTCGGCTTCTACGGTATGCCCTACGGCTTCGTGGGCCAGCATTCCTGCCAAGTTAGGGTGAAGGATGCACTTTTTAAGGCCTGCATTAGTATACACACCTTCCCGTTTTTTCATGATAGACTCGTACAGACAGTCCAGCTCCGGTATTAGCAGGTTTGGGTCTGTAAAAATATCGTCAAAACGCCCGAAACCGCCAAGTGGGGCAAAAAGTTCTACGGGCACACCATCCGGTGTATCCGCTGTCATAATAACATAAACCATGCTGCGCGGCTGGAACCAATGGCTGTCTACACCTTCGCTTACAACCAGCAGTTTTTCTATACCCAGGCAGCTAACACTAACCGTACGGCTGGACAAGTTTTTATATTTGTTTACGATCAACTCGTCCACGGCCTTTGCAAAATCGATTATTACTTTTTGCTCTACAGGGACACCGGGGATGGTTTTTAGTTCTACGAACTTCCCTGAACCGTAATTTGGCAAAGGCGGTTTGCCTTTGTTTACTCGATTGTCCATGAAAAGTGCGTTGTCTGTGGCGGCAGACAAAACATTTTTTACGGCCTCGTTACTGTACTCTGCACCGGACGCAAAGCCGAATGTGCCGCCTTTGTATACACGGGCAGAAACGCCCCCCTCGGAAGACTGGTTATTACTAACCATGTTACCTGCTACAATGGATACGCGGCGGGTAGAGTTTACTTGTGCGCGCAGTTCTGTGTAGTCTTTGAACGCACTTTTGTGCGCAGTTAACAAATCTTGCAGCATGAAATCTCTCCTTTTGTTTCAACCGGTCCAATAATTGAACCAGTTAGAATGTAAATAATACAAAAAGTGTACCATAATTTTTGGCAAATCAAAAGCCTTTGGCGTAAAATTTGCATTTACATGGCGTTTTGGTATAAAATAGCTGTATTAATCTTAAGGTGGTACCGCAATGCTTTTACAATTAAAGGACATACAAAAATCCATTGGTATAGAGGAAATCCTCGCAAATGTGTCATTTATAATAGAGGAAAAAGAAAAAGTCGCTCTTGTTGGCATAAACGGCGCGGGCAAGACGTCTGTTTTTAGGCTGCTTACAGGGGAATGGACAGCGGACGAAGGTGTAATTACTAAAAATGCTAACCTGCGCTTGGGCTACCTTCCACAAATGACCAACGAGGAAATTAACGCGGCCATGAATGCTAACCCTAACGAAGCGGTGCTAACCCTGTACGAATCTTTAGATAAAGTTTTTGACCCGCTTAAAAAAATGGAAGAAGAAATGCGGGAGCTTGAAACAAAAATGGCATTTCTGACAGGCTCAGAGCTTGAAGCCGCGTTAAAACGCCACGATAAACTTGCCAACCGTTTTGAAGAAATGGACGGCTACGAAGCCACAAGCCGCCTGAAAGGCGTACTTCGTGGGCTTGGCTTCCCGGAAAGCCAATGGCAGCAGCCCTTTGGCAAGCTTTCCGGCGGGGAAAGAACCCGCGCGTTATTGGGTAAACTCTTGTTGGAGCGACCGGACTTACTTCTGCTGGACGAGCCTACAAACCACTTGGATATCGACAGCGTTGCGTGGCTGGAAGAGTATTTACGCGGTTTCCCCGGCGCGGTAGTGATAATTTCTCACGACAGATATTTTATGGACAGGGTAGTAACAAAGGTAATTGAAATCGAAAACAAAAAATCTGTTGTGTACTATGGCAATTACAGCTATTTTGTAAAGAAAAAAGCCGATGACCGGGAGCAGGCACGGAAACGATACACGGAAAATCAAAAAATGATAAAGCACCACGAAGAAGTAATAAAGACTCTGCGCTCCTTTAAAACAGAGGCCAAACTTATCCTGGCAAAAAGCCGGGAAAAAATGCTGGAAAAAATGGAGCGGGTAGAAAAGCCCGCAGACGACCCGTCTACAATGCGGCTGCGCCTTACGCCCCGCCTTAACTCCGGCAACGATGTACTAACCGCAGAAGGGCTGACAATGGGCTTTGGCGGCAAGACTTTGTTTAAAGATCTAAGCTTCGAGGTAAAAAAAGGTGATAAAACCGCCTTAATAGGCCCGAACGGCGTGGGCAAAACTACGCTTATCAAATTGCTGGTGGGGCAGTACGCCCCTTGGGCAGGGCACATCCGCGAAGGTGTAAATGTACGTATCGGCTACTACGACCAAAACACAGCTCTTTCCGAGGAAAAGACGATTCTCCAGGAACTTGCCGACACTTATCCGCGTATGGGTCAAACAGAAATACGCACAACCCTTGGGGCGTTCATGTTTATTGGCGACGATGTGTTTAAGCCCATAGCTGCCCTTTCCGGCGGCGAACGTGGCCGTGTACAGCTGGCAAAAATAATGCTGGCCGGTGCCAACTTCCTTGTACTGGACGAGCCCACTAACCACCTGGACTTGTTTTCCAAAGAAATATTGGAAGATGCCCTGCGGGAATTTAAAGGCACACTGTTGTATATTTCCCACGACCGTTATTTTATTAACAATACCGCCACACAAATACTGGACTTAACCCCCACCGGGCTGGTATCATATTCCGGTAACTACGACTATTATGTAGAAAAAAAGGCCATATTGATCCAAGAAGGTTTTTTGATCGGGCTGCAAGAAGCTGCCAGACCGGTTGCGTCTTCCAAAGAAGAGTATCTACGCAAAAAAGAACAGGATGCCGCCGAACGCCGCAAAAAATCCCGTATAGAAAAGCTTGAAACGGAAATTACGAAAGTGGAAGCAGAAATAGCCCAATGTGACGATAAACTGGCCGATGAAGAAATTGGAAGTAACGCGGAAATGGTACAAGAAATTTTTGCACGTAAAACAGAGCTGGAAAAACATTTGGCAGGGTTGTATGAAGAATGGGGAGAAGCATCGGAATGAGATCAAAAAGTATAATTGATTTGCTGCACTGGATTTTGGGTATGTTTTTTAACTTCGCGCTTGTAGCGGTGGTTTTAGTTGTACTGTATCTAATCACCATCAGAGGTTTTGAGTTTGGCGGGCAAATGGCAAATGAATGGGTTGCCGTTGGCGAAGATTACGAAGTGGAATTTGTACTGGACGCAGACACCCCTGCCTCTGAAGTAGCGCGGGAACTGGAGTACCTGGGCATTATAAACAACCGCCTGCTGTTTAACATAGAGCTGTTTTTAATGGGCGGGATCAGAACTTACGAAGCAGGTACTTATGTACTTAACCACAACATGTCTTACAGGGAAATACGTCAAGTTTTTGGCAGGACAGGCCCGCGGATGGCAGATGAGGAAGTAATTACGGTTCTTGAAGGCTGGACCATGTATGATATGGCGGAATACTTCGAGTCACGGGGCTTTTTCCCCGCAGAAGAATTTATCCACATGGCCACTAACGGGGTTGGACATTTTGGCTTTGGTTTCGAGCGGAATATCCCGGCAAACAGGCCAAACGGCCTGGAAGGCTACCTTTTCCCCGATACGTATCGCATACCTGTTAACCCCACTCCGGGTGACATTATTTTTCGTATGCTGCGCCGCTTCGACGAAATCTTTAATGTTGAAATGCGTGACCAAGCTTACGAAATGGGTATGACCATGGACGAGGTTGTTATAATGGCGTCTATTATAGAAATGGAATCCCGCCTTGCCCACGAACGGCCAAAGGTAAGCCAGGTTATACACAACCGTTTGGCAATTGATATGTATTTGCAGATGTGTTCCACGGTAAAATACACAATGGAAGACCCACCGATTGTGCTGTCAACTGCACAAACCCAGGTGGATACGCCATTTAACACATACACACGCCCGGGCTTGCCAATCGGCCCGATAACTAACCCCGGCGCGGCGGCTTTGCGCGCCGTGGTAAACCCTTCCGGCGGGAACTATTTGTTCTTTGTATTGTACAACTTTGAAACAGGGGAACATTTCTTCTCCGATAACTACGCCGCACACAGGGCGGCAAATGACAGGGCAGTAGCCAGGCAGCCAAGGCAGTAAATAAGATGAAGGTATAAATTTGCAGTATACTTGCCGGTGAGAGGAAGTTTAACATGATACAAAAAAGCGACATTATTAAATATGCAAAAGAAAACGGTGCATCGTTAGTTGGTTTTGCAGGCGTTGACAGGTTTGTTAATGCACCAAAAGGGCATCACCCAAGGGATTTTATGCCCGGTACCAAAACTGTAATAAGCATGGGGGTTGCCATGCCAAAACGTTTAGTCAATTGGGAAGGCTTGATGGCGAACTCCCCGGCATTTGCCGATGATGATGTAAGGTGGGAGGTTGAATCCAACCATTGGTACGCGCGCGTCGGTTACGAGGCAATTAACATCCGCCTTGAACAACTTGGGCTAATGCTTTCGGTTTACTTGGAAGAGCGTGGTTATCCTTCACTTTCATTTCCTGCTACTTTCGCTCATCATGCATCTATAATGCAAAAAATTCCGGGATATTTCGCGCCGCTGTCACATCGCCATGCGGCGGTGCTTGCAGGCCTTGGTGAATTTGGCTTTAATAATTTGGTCATTACTTCAAAATTTGGGCCAAGGGTTAGGTTTATGTCTGTTATTACCGAGGCCGAATTTGAACAAGATGAGATTATCAAGAAACCCATATGTATTGGCGAAAAATGTTTGGCTTGTATTAAAGTCTGCGGCCTGCCGGAGGAAAAGGTTCATGCAATGCTGCCGATAGCCAAACGAGATGACGGCATTTTTTTGGATATGCCTGCCAAGGTCAATAAAAAGGTCTGTTACACCAAATATGACGGCAGGGCTCGTTGCTGGGGCAAATGTATGGCTGCTTGCCCTGTTGGGAATTTATAAAGTGACTCCTAACCTACAAAACCCAGCGGACATCGCAAATCCGCTGGGTTTTGTAATTGTACATACATTACCTCACTTATTCACTTACCAATTCCTCATACTTGTCCACGGTAAGGAAGCTTGTCATTTCCTGCCTGTAACTCTCGCACACGTTGCCTTTCAGCAGTTCCATGGCCCAGAATAGGCCGCCAAGGGCAGGGGGCGCGTCCAATAAAACGGTTTTTATCGGCTGTGGCGTGTTTTGCCTAATTACATTTTCAAAGGCTATGCCCATGCCGGGGTATTTGAGTTTTGTCCAAATGCTGCCGGCTTTTACTATTGTAATTTCGCGGGTAAAGGATAGGTTGCGGATACAGCCCGCTACGCCTTCGCCGCAGTTAATGCCCACATCGTCCAGTATTTTTTGGCAAACTTCGTCGCCGTTTGTAGCGGCTGCATCTACTGCCTGGATTATGGGCTTAGAGTTGCGCCATATTTTGCCGCCATCAGAGATTGCCACAAACAACTCGGAAGGGTCTTTCAAGTCTAGAAGTTCCAGCACTATTGGGAATACTTCCGAGTCTTTGCCAACACGGTAATAATGCCTGTAGGCTGCCTCTACGGCATTGCGGGAGATAACGCCGCCGCCTGCATAGTCGCCGCTTAGGGTGCCAATGCCGCCAA
>WQTQ01000122.1 GCA_009786175.1 Bacillota bacterium
CAAAGGAATGAACACATGGTACAAGCCTTTAAAACAGGTACGCCTATTCCGCAGCTTGCGGAGCGGTACAGCTTGGCCGAAGATACTATTAAAAAAATCGTATATGGTAAAAGTTAATACGACGTAACAGCCATACCACAGGAAAGTTGGTATGGCTTTTTTGTAGAAAGGATGAATTTTATATGGCCGTAACTTTTAGAAATTACACACCGGAACCATTTTTTACAGAGGATTACAAAAAAGTACGGGAATTTCTAATCCGTATAGATTCCCCAAAAATAACATCCCGCATGTCGTGGAGCGCGTGGGAATGGGCAGTTACCCACGGCGGGCGCGACCAAACAAATTTGAATAAAATCGGCTTGTGGGAAGACAATAACACAGTTGTGGCAATTGCCACTTACGAATGCCCACTTGGCGAGGCGTTTCTGTGTGTAGACGAGGCCTACGACCACTTAAAGCCGGAGATGATTACCTACGCAAAACAGAACTTGCACAATAATGGACAATTAACACTATCCATACCGGACGGCGATTACGACTTCATGCGGGCAGCCATGGCACAAGGCTTCCGCCCAACAATGCACAACGACCATTTTGCCTTGTTGGA
Organism: Bacillota bacterium; assembly: GCA_009786175.1. Next base: position 611 of record WQTQ01000122.1, read on the forward strand.
CATAGACACGCTGCCAACCGTTACACTGCCGGAAGGCTTCACTTTCACAAGTATGGCAGAAGACTGGGATTGGCAGCAATACAACCGTGTAATGTGGCGCGGTTTTGACCACGGGGGCCGCCCAAACCATGACAGCGAAACTATTGCAGAGCGGAAGCAAATGCTTTCCAGCCCTATGATTATCCCGGAGTTGGTAGTGGCAATAAAGGCACCGGACGGCAACTACGTTTCCCATTGTACTATGTGGTACAGGCCCGGTGACATCTGCTGCGACTTAGAGCCCTCGGTAACCGACCCGGATTACCGCAAACTGGGGCTTGGCAAAGCCGTTATTTACGAAACCGCAAAACGCTGCGGCAAACTTGGCGCAAAACATCTATCGTGGGCACTAAGCCAGCAATTTTACTGCAATATCGGGTTTTACCCAACCCATAGTTACACCTACTGGGAACTGTGTAAAAATTGAGTATAATCAAACTTTACCTATCGCCGCGCAGCAAAAACTGCTAAAATTGCAAAAAACACAGCAAGGGGTATACCATTGATTCGTTAATCCGATTACACAATACACGAGTTTAATATAGGAAAGCCCGGGCCTAATGGTAGGCTTTCTTTGTGTGAAAGGAAAGGAAAATAAATCATGAGTATAACCTACAGACAGCTGGCCGCCCACGAAGCGGAGCGGATGCTGGAAATTGACAACAACATTCCCATCGAAAGGGTTTGGCGTAAAAAAGGCGGCGTTGGTGAAAAACAGTGGATTACCGTCAACTGGCATCAAGACCGCGATTATCCCGACGGCAACGAAAACCACTTAGCGGCACTGAAAGAGACTTTTGAGCAAGGCGGCTATGTAGCCGGTGCATTCGACGGTCAAAAACTTGTTGGCTTTTGTGCCGTTAACCGGGATTTATTTGGTATCCGGTTTAAATACGCACTATTGGATCAAATATTTATCTCGAATGGTTATAGGGGAATGGGAATTGGCAAAACGCTATTTTTCATGGCTGCAGAGCAGGCAAGAAAATGGGGAGCGGATAAATTCTATATTTGCGCCGGTTCTTCCGAAGACACATTAAATTTTTACGTCTACCTGGGCTGCGAAAATGCAAAAGAAATAAACCATGCATTGTACCAAAATGACGTAAATGACATTCAGCTGGAATACAGCTTTAACACCATATCGCTGCCGATAAAATCCGACCGCTTGTATATAACAAAATTTTACGAAACTATGGCAGAAAGCCTTCACGAAAACCCCTTGAACGACGAGGTTATTGAAACATTGGACGAACCACGGGAAATTATAGACACAATCATCCGGTTCTACTCCCAAGATGACGCCCCGCAAATATACGCGGTACGTCTTAAAAATGGGCAGCATATTGGCCATGTGCAAGCTGCACCCATCCAGGACGGCTGGAAAATTGACTGCCATATCGCCAAGCCATTCGCCGACAAAGGCTACGCTGCAGAAGCTGTGGCGGCTTTTCAGCCGGTAATAATGAAACACTTTGGCATTGCGGAAATTAATTGAATGTAAACCATAGAGTACCCCCTGATATCAGGGGGTATTTTGTTGATTCGCACCTGTAATAAAGTTACGTTTTCGTGGGTTTATATATGTAATGGAACTTAGAGGTGGTCAATGATGAAAAACAAAAGTAAAAAAATATTCATTTTTGCTGTACTGCTTGCCGCTGCAATAATGTGTGGTGGAACCACAGTTTTTGCTGACAGATTTTCACCACCAAAGCCGTTTGAAATTTGGTCGGAAGATGAAACAACAGTATTTAGATGGAATCCGATAACTGATGAGTTTGGGTCATCAAGAACGGCTCAAGCCGGTGTGTACAGAAACGGCGAACTTATTTGGTCTGTGGAAAATCTCCCCACCAGGGGCGAATCTGTAAGAAGTTTTTTCTTTTCGGACGATTTTAGATTTATGGTGTTCAAACCTTCCGTATGTCAAATTGCCGCATTGGGTTTTTTTGAAAATGGAGTTTTACTTAGAAGCTACAGAATTGATGAACTTGTGCGTGACATGAGTGTTGTAATATACACTGTTTCAACGGCTTCTTGGGAAAACCATACTGCCCGATACTTTGACACTACTAACAATACATTAACAATTGTGACTCGTGATGACATAAATTATATTTTCGATATTACGACCGGTGAGATTATATATGATACAATCGGAGAAAGACCTCTACCATTATGGACACAAAAATTAGAAAGGGACAACCATGAAAACACACCGCTTATTATCGATCGTTATACACCTACTTAACCACGACACCGCAACGGCAGCGCAATTAGCCCGGCGGTTCGAGGTATCTAAACGTACAATTTTACGGGATATGGAGCAGCTTTCCATGGCGGGCATACCAATACAATCCCTCCCCGGCGTTAACGGCGGCTATTCCATTATGGAAGGCTACAAGCTTAAGGGCCAGTTAATAACCCCGGAAGAACAAGCGTCGATAATCACCGCGCTTAAGGGGTTTACATCTGCCCGCCACAGTAAGAAATATGACGAAGTGCTGGAAAAAATATCGTCACTGCTTACCAAGCCGCAAAAACAGCATATTTTCCTGGACTTTGGCGCGTCCGGGGAAAATGACGAGTTGCAGCAGAAGCTAAAATTTATGGAAAACGCCATAATCAACAAAACCGCCTTACATATTTCCTATGTAAACGCTTTGGGTGTGGCTTCCGGCCGCCTTGTAGAGCCTGTTGCGCTAAATTACCGCTGGTACGCCTGGTACCTGCTGGCTTTTTGTACTGTTAAGCAAGAATACCGCATTTTTAAAGCGGCGCGTATCAGCCGGCTAAAACCCACCGGTACGCCATTTTCAAGGGAACATAAACACCCGGATATTTTACTGGAGAAAACTTTTGACAACGGTAAGCGCAGCGGGCTTACCGTCGCATTGCTGTGCAAAAGCTGTATAGAGGTTCAAATACGCGAATACCTTAGCGGTAACATAACAGAAACCTTTGAAAATGGCGATTTTATTATGGAAATTTACGTAATGGAAGACGAGCGTATGTGGTTTGCCATGCTTCTTAGCTTTGGCAACATGGTAGAAGTTTTAGTGCCCGCCGGGTTAAAAGCCCGGCTAGTAGAAACGGCAAAAAATATTTTGTCCCTCTACAGCTAACCGGACACATTCGAGCATTTTAAGACAAGACACCGTTTTGCCGATATGGTATTCTTTCTTAAAAGATTGGAGGACACAGTATGTATTGGATTAGCGAAATGCAAAACGCCATAAGCTTTATAGAGGCCCGTCTGCAGGATGACCTTAGCATCGAAGAAATTGCCAACAGTGCCAACTCTTCACCCGCCAACTTTCAGCGAATTTTTTCCATCGTCACAGGCATGACGGTTGGGGATTACATCCGTTCCCGCAGGCTGTCGCTGGCGGGGTACGAGCTTGCCAACACCGGGATTAAAGCCATGGGCGTTGCGGCAAAATACGGCTACGAAACCGCCGAAAGTTTTACAAAGGCATTTACCCGCTTTCACGGCGTAACGCCGTCGGATGTTATGCGCAGGAACGCGAATGTAACAACTTTCGCGCCCATCTCCATCAAAGTTGACGTACGCGGAGGGTTTGACATGAAAAGAAAAATTATCCCCAATATCCCGGAAATTAGCTATTATGGCAACGAAGTAGACTATGTTATCAATCTTTTGGAAGCGACCTTTACCGCTACGGGCGAGGCAACAGACAGAACAGAGTTGGCCGCGTACAGCGGCATGAGCAACCGCTTCTGCTGGACACCCGGCAAATGGGTTTTTGGCAATGAAGTAATGGCCAGTATAAACGAAACGCCCTTTGAAACAGAAGTACGTATGCTAAAGGCAATAGGCTGGACGGCCAAATTTATCACCGTACACCGGGACACAGACGGCAGCCCAATTAATACCGATAACCAGCAACTAAGGCGGGATTTTGTTGCCGCCATAGACAGAGGCTATCCGGTATTGTATCTTTGTACCGAAACACACAGGTACAACATAGTTATCGGCTACGAAGATGACGGACATAAAATCATCTGCAAAGAGGCAGTAGAAGCGGCTGTAGCAGAACAAACTGTGTCTGAAACTGTTGTCCGGGAAAATTGGGAGAAAATAATAACGGAATATATTTTGCTTAACGGCAAATTTACTCTTGCGCCGGAGCGTGAGCGCGCCCTTGAACTTTTCAAGCTGCTGGTTACCCGCGCCCACAGGACAGACGAAATAAACGGCAAAAAAGTTGGCTTTGCCGCCTGGCAGTCATACCTGCACGATTTAGAGCATGACGATTTTTCGTCTGTCGCCCTTTTGGAGGCAGATGGCCCAACGGTAGACGGCATTGCCAACAGCGTTCAGCACAGGTTTTTTATATACTGCGACGGACTGTGCCAAATATACGCCCGCAAAGACGCGCTGTCCTATTACGGCTCTTTGGCAGAAAAATTCCCGGAATGGCGTGATGAACTGCAAACCGCCGTTGCCGCCTTGGATATTTGTGCCGATTACGGCGGGTTCTTGTGGTCACAGGGTTTTTCTTTTGACGAAAACGGGTTTGAAAAATTCCGCGATCCTGCCGCCCGAAAAATCCTTGTGGACGAAGGGCGCAGGGCTATGCAAATGGACATGGAAGCAGTTAAGCAGTTTGAGAAAATCCTGATAAAAGAAGGGGAGTAACAAACAGAGAGGAACATTATTATGAACGCGGATATTTCGGTAGCTTTCAAAAACGCTGACGTTAACGAAAAAGCAAAAGAATACGACAAAAAGAAAAAAGACAGCGCGATAAGCATCAAAGACATGCTGCAAGAGGAAAGGTTTAACATTATTTCCGCAGCAGATAAAGGGTTTATTATTGCCTTTGACAAAGAAATGGAAGAAATGGGCTACGATTACGGCAGTGCCATAGGCAGCGGGTTTGGCTGGGGCCCTTACCAAGTTGTTTACGGCAAAACCGATACCAAAAGCAGGCCATGCCCCGCCCGTATTTATGTAACAGAACACGGCGGGCTTCTGTTTAGGCTGTTTCTGAATAAAATTGATGCCCATCGGCAATATATTGAAAATGCCCCGGCGTTTATCAAAGATGTGTTCACAAGGGAAAACAATGAAAGCTGTATCCGTTGCAATATTAATGAGGATGGTTCATGCGGCTACAATTCCTTTAAGAAATATACAATCGACGGGAAAGAGATTACTAAATGTAACGGAAAGGCATTCGTTTTCCATGACGCCACATTGGAAAAGCTGCCCGCTTACATGGAGCTGCTAAAAAAATTCTATCCAACAACCACGGCAAAAAAAGCTGCCGCCAAGCCGGAAACTAAGTCGGAATCTATGGTTCGAATACAAAGCAGAACCAAGCCGCCTATACAGGATATGGCTACCGCCCTTTTAAATAGTGAACTGCAAAAAGACGTGCTTGCGTTTGTGGAGTACTGCGAAACTAAGAACTATAAACTGCGATGGTACGCCACCAACAACTGGGTAATAACAGCCCGTGGGCGAAAAATGGCGCACATCAATATTAAACGTATTAAAGACGATGGAAATGTAACCACATATCGCAGAATTGAATTAGAAGACGATATAAACGGTAACCTGTGGTACATTTATCTGCCAATATCCGGCCTTGTCCAATACGCGGAATTTAGGGAAATTGAGAATAAGCTAAGCCCCCGCAACCATTTGCTGATTGCAAACCCCAATGAATCGGATTTGGAATGGGTTAAAAAAATATTGGAGTTTGAAGCAGCACTACCCCGAAAATAACAGTGCCATACAGTTGTCACCATTCACCCTCTATAATAAGACAAAAAGTTTAGGAGATGGTGACAATGAAATTTCAAGAACAAAGAGGAATTGGCTATTGCGGGCTGGCTTGCGTATTGTGCAGCAGCGAAGACTGCCCGGGCTGCGTGGCAAAAACAGCAGACGGACATGGCTGCAATATTGGCAAGTGTACTGCCGCCAAGGGCATTGAAGGCTGCTTTGCCTGTTCCGGCAACCCATGCGGCGAAGCTATGCTGCAAAACAAACGCATCCGCGCATTTAACCGCTTTGCCCAAGAATTTGGCACACAGGCATTAATTGACCGCCTGAGAGTTAACCATGAAAACGGCATTGCATACCACAAGCCGGGAGAATCTACCGGCGATTACGACACCTTTGAAACAGAGGAAGAAGTTTATCGCGTGTTACGGTATGGCAGGTAGGACCGGCACATTTTCACACCTTTGGGAATATAATATACAAAGCCCCGGAGGTGTATACATATGGACAATAACGATTTGCTGTTTTGGACGTACATTTTGGCCGAACACGCGATGTTTCAGGCCAACGCGTTCTCTTACAAGGAAGAAAAATATATTGCGGAAGCGGAAAAATTTCACAATACTTTTTCCATTTACAACCAGGCCATATCCGCTAACCGCAGCATAGACCTGCACGCCCTAGAAAATGACACAGTAAGCTTCATCAGTTTCAAGAAAAAAATAATTGCCGATTTACTGCAACACAGCGTTCTTATTAATTTTTCCCCAAGTTTTATCAACCACATGGTTAATGAAGCCGACGAATTTCTAAGCATACTTCGCTTTGGCACCTGCCCAGCCAAAACAGAAAACCCAACCCTATACATCAAAACTTGGCTTGCAGATGCTTCCGGCCATGCTTCTACCCTATCTGCGTTTTTAGATTTAGTGGAAACACCAACAATCCGGCGGGCGCAATCCTTTGAAAATATCTTTGACAATCTGGGCAAAAAAGCGTCTGAAATGAGCATGATTGGCGAAAACACGCAGGTGAACTTAAATGTGGAACTTCTAAAAGAAGAAGTTACCGAAACTTTAAACGATTTTATCCAGTTTTGTATAACCACGGGGCAACTGTTGGACAAGAAACAAATAATGGCCGCAGGGGCTCTTTCTTCGGAAATCACCAACCATTTTGTAAATGAGCATCATTATTTTTTGCATAAAATTCAGACGTGTGTGTAGGGCAAAAAAATACCCCCTGATATCAGGGGGTATGCAGACCTTATGCTTTACTGTACTTCAATCACAAAATTGTAGCTGTCAATAACAAACGGTATGCCCCACTGCCCTGCGGCACGGGCTGCAACGGCAAAACCGTCGCGTCCAAGGTGGGCGTCTGGTGCTGCGGCTACTGTTATAGTGGCTTGGTTGTCTACAATGTAGAACCTTGGGCCGCCTACAATGGACAGGCCGGGCCGCCATGATACATTTAGGTCTACCCATGCGCCCTCCGGCATTCCTTGGGTTGTTACAACAAGCTCCACTGTGCCGCCGGGTACTACTGTTGCCGGGTTTGGTGTAACGCTTAGGATTTGCGGTGTTACAGGGGCAGCTTCGGCAAATAGCGCGGTGAAGGTTACGTTGTCACGTACTACGAAGCCTGCCGGGTTGGCCGGGTACCACTCCACAAACTCGTAGCCATCGTCTGCAACCGGCGTAGGCACCCTGTCTGCCCAGAATGTGAAGCCGTCGCGGATGCGTACCGTTAGGCCATGCCCGGCTGCCGGTACCAATGTGCCGCCGTTTGCTGCTTCAAATGTTACATAATGGAACAGCGGGTTAAACCTTGCGGTAAACGTCAAATCTTCGGTTACGGCACCGTGTTCTGCCGGGTTGGCCGGGTACCAGCCCGCAAAGTAGAAGCCCGTGCGCGCAACTACATTTGGTATTGCGTCGGCAGGAATTTGTCCGCCGTCTGGCACTTCTACGGTTGTTGTCACAGTTGCATAAATACCGACGGCACCGGCTTCCACAACAATTGTCACTGTGCGGTAATCCGCTGTATGGCCGTAGTTTGCGTTAACAAGCAGCACATCTACGGTTTGACCGTATACAGTAATGGACAAGTTAATATACTGCCAATTGCCGTCTTTATCTACATCCAACAAATTAAAGTAGTCTTTCCAGCCTTGGTCGTCTACCCAAACTCTGCCAACGCGTACATAATCCATTGCACATTGCCCGTTTTGGTCCAGGGCTGTAATTGTGTCTCCGGCGTCTAAATAGAATGGAGAGTTAATTCCATCCAACTGAGTCCATAGGCGGATTATGCCACTGGCTGCCAGGCTCGCATTTGGTCTTGACGGACTTCCGCCGTAGCCGTTGTTGAAGATGTCGAAGGCGGGGACAGGGGGCCGGCTTTCCTTCGGTTCTACAGTAATGCGCATTCC
>WQTQ01000123.1 GCA_009786175.1 Bacillota bacterium
CTGTAGGCGGCCAAGGCCGTTGGACAGTGCGCATGTTAGGTGACCACATCAATACAACAACCTTAACAGGTAATGCACCAGGTTTCGTACCACAAGACCGTATAATTACCTTTGAGGATTTAGATAATGCTGACAGACCTGTAGTAATTGCGCTTGGCGGAGCAGTTATGCCAACACCAATCTACTTTAGAATAGTAGACAGCGCGGGCCGTGCAATTCCAACAGCATTACTGACACAAGTAACTGCAACATTAGTGCCACTACCTGCTCCTGGCGGTGCAACAGGCACAGGCAAAAGTGACCACTGGAGAGCGCAAGTAGCAGGTTCTCTTGCAGTAACAGGCGCGAGATTCTATGCAAGCGCACCGGGCTTTAACACTAACGTATACATCCTGACCATAGAAGGTTTGGCTATGTACGGCAGAGGGTATATTGAAATCGTACTTGGCCGTGATACAGCAGGCTACGACGATGTAGATGTACAAGTTCGCGTATATCGCTATGTAGCAGATGGTGAAAATGTACTACTTCCAACAGCAGCACTTTCCGGTGTTGAACGAATTCAAGTTAACAGCCCACCAAACGGAACCTTTGTAATTACAGTAGATGGTTCTTATTATGGACGAATCCTAACAGCAACAGCTCCGGGCTTTATGGCATACAGCCATAGAATCACCTACTTCGATATGTACAACGGTTTAATAAGCATTGTACTGGGCGGCCCTAATGGTTACGAGCCTGTTGACATGACAGTTCTTGTAGCAGATGCCGCAGCACCAACCGTTGCATTAACCGGTTCACAACTTGTTCATAGTGGCGGCGTAGCGGTAGGCGGTGCAAACGGTAACTTTACAATTAGACTGGACGGTCGCCATATCGGTGACACACTAGATGCTTCTCATAATTTATTTATGTCTCATAACCACCCTGTAAGCCTTCAAGACTTGGTAGCGGGTCATGTAACAATCCTTCTGTTGGAAGGCCAGCCACAAACCTTTACGGTAAGAGTTGTGGACAGTGCAGCCCCAAGCCGCTTGATACCAACAGCTACACTTCTATCAGAAGTTGGCAGTGTAGTACCTGTAGCAGGTCAACCTGGTGTATTTGTTGTGACAGCAACATCCGCCGCGGCTGGCAGAATGCTTACAGCAAACGCACCTGGCTTCAACCCTGTACAACGTCCAATAGCGTTGGAATACTTTGGTACAGAAATAACAATTCAATTGGGACAACAAGGCGAAGGATATAACGATGTAAACGTAAATGTACGTGTATACCGTTATGTAGCCGGTGCCGTCGGCAATCAATTGCTAACAACAGCTGCACTTACAGGTGCCGATAGAATTACACCTGTACTTGTAAATGACAGCCCAACGGGTAGATTTGTAGCTGTCATTAACGGTTCCTACGTTGGCAGAAGCCTAAGAGCTCATGCTCCGGGTTTTGCGCCATACTACCATCCAATCACTTTCTACGACTTGGACGGCCGCGATATAGTAATCGTACTTGGCGGCCCGAATGGCTACGAATATGTAGACGTAAGAGTAGCCGTTACAAGTAACAACGCTGAACTGAATCCATTGACAACAGCAGGTCTTACACTACCTGAAGGAGCAACTTCAACCCCTGTTGCAGGCCAGCCTGGTGTATGGACAGTAAGAATGACCGGACAGCATGTAGGTCAAGTTCTTACAGCGCACGCTCCGGTTCATGAAGACGCAAGACACACTGTTACTGTCGATAACCTTCGTGACAGAGAGATTGACATTACCCTTATCGAAGGAGATGCAAATCTTGTTACCATAAGAGTGGTAAACAGAAACGACGACCTAATACCAACAGCAAGTGTAGACATTCTTGGCTATGAAGCAATGTCAATAGACAACACCGGTATGTTTTCGTTATTGCTAACCACAGGAATGTATGGACACAGCTTACATGCAAGTGCACCGGGTTTCCAAGATGCATCTCATGTAATAATAGAGGCTTACTTCGAAAGTGATGCAGTAATCACAATCGTTCTTGACCAATACAAGTCTGTTAACATGACAGCGCGCGTATACCGTCAAAGAGGCGCAACCCGCATACTAATACCAAGTGCAACTCTAACCGGTGTAGAGGGTATTACCGCTGACCATGAAAACAAAGGAACATTCAGCTTCACGCTAGACGGTTCCCATGTTGGCAGAACACTAACAGCCGGTGCACCGGGCTTCGAATCTCGCAACCATGTTGTAACATTTGTAGACCTTTATCGCGAAATAATAGAGTTTGTACTGGTACTTCGCGGCGACAACACAATTTGCATTGATGTAGGCCGTGATGGTACAGTGACAGTAACACCTCCTCCGGGCGTAGAATACTACGTACGCGATAACAATGAAGTAAACGAAAATGGCAACATCGTAGTTGAAATCCGTCCGGAAGACCAAGACAACCCGGTTAACAGAGAAAATATCGAAGTTAACACACCGGGTAACGATTGGCAGTACGAAATTATTCCTGACCCGGATACAGATGGCGGTTATCTGATAATAATCACACCACCGACAATTAGCGGCGGTACCGATAACAACGGTAACCACTATGTAACAAGGCCGCCGGGAGACGGTGACCGTGAGTGGACACAGCGTCCTCCTGGTAATAACGGCGAAATTATCATAGACCCGCCAGCCGGTTGGAACCCAGATGATGACCTGGTAATCATCGACCTGCCGGATGACTGGGATTACGAAAAAAGAAGTGATGGCGACGGAAACTACTATATTATCATCTGGCCGCCACGTATAGACGAACCTACCGACGCACCAACAGACGTTACTCCTCCACCTCCTCCACCATTACCGCCGCATGAAGTATCGTTAGAGCCGGAAGGTATTCCATGGACACCACGTCAGCCCGTAGAATTAGATTATTTCATCACTCGTATAGACGAAGTATATTATCTGCCGCCTCCTGACCTTTCGCATGTTGAACCTACACGCTTTGCGTATATGATTGGTGACCAGAACGGCAGAGTTCGTCCTACAGACAACATTACACGAGCAGAAGCAGCAACAATATTCTTCCGTCTGATAACTGATTCGCATCGCTCGGATATATGGTCACAAACCAATACCTTTGTAGATGTACAATCAAACAGATGGTTCAATAACCCAATTTCTACAATGCAACGCGGCGGTTTATTCGCCGGAATGCCATTGGGCGAAAACTTTGGCCCGGATCAAGCTCTAACCCGTGCAGAATTTGCTGCAATGGTAGTTAACTACTTGGGTCTTGGAACTTTCAGAGTTGCAAATGGCGACATCTTTACAGATATTCAAGGCCACTGGGCAAGTGACGCGATAGAAATGGCATACTTGCAAGGCTGGGTACGCGGTTTCGGAGACGGAACATTCAGACCGGATCAGCTAATTACAAGAGCAGAAGTTGCAGCACTTGTAAACCGCGCACTTGGACGGTTGCCGCAGTACACATCAGACTTGCTTCCCGGTATGGTAACCTTCCCTGATAACATGAATGAAAATGCATGGTACTACCTGTATATTCAATCAGCGGTAAACTCCTACTACCATGAAATTAAAGCTGATGGAATTCACGAGACATGGACGCAATTGATCACCCCAAGAAACTGGCGTGCTCTTGAAAGACCGTACTCTCAGCCTAATAGCTGGTAAAATAGGGCTAATTTAAACGAAGTGCCTATCAAAGTATAAGTGTGAGGTTTGATGTACCAAACTCATTCTAGAGGGGTTTGGTACATCAAGCCGCGCTTATAAGGCGTAGGTTTAGTTTGTATACCAACTTAATCTCATAGATGGATGGTACGCTTAGCTTGTCCTTGTGATAGAGTTAGGTATTATTGTGATGTCCGCGTTAGTTTACCCCCTGATATCAGGGGGTAAATATAAAATACGTTGCACTTTCCTCATTTTTCAACTAAGATACATATGTATTGTTTACCAATCTCTAACTTACAAGGAGGATTCAAATGGCAAAAATCACATTTATGGGTGCAGGAAGTACAGTATTTGCACGTAATGTACTTGGCGATTGCATGGCAACAGCTGCGTTGGCAGACAGCGAAATTTCCCTGTACGACATTGACGGCCAGCGCCTGAAAGAAAGTGAAACAATTATTAAGGCAATTAATGAAGGCTTAGGCGGCAAGGCAAAAATTTCTGCTTACTTGGGTGTGGAAAACCGCAAGGAAGCACTTCGCGGTGCAAACTTTGTAGTAAACGCAATCCAAGTAGGCCTGTACGATCCATGTACTATTACAGACTTTGAAATCCCCAAAAAGTATGGCTTACGCCAAACAATTGCCGATACACTTGGTATTGGTGGTATAATGCGCGGGCTCCGTACAATTCCTGTACTTGCGGATTTTGCCCGTGATATGGAAGAAGTTTGCCCGGACGCATGGTTCCTAAATTATACAAACCCTATGCCAATACTGGCCGGCTATATGCAAAGGTATACCGATGTTAATACAATTGGACTGTGCCACAGCGTACAAGGGTGTTCTTCCGGGTTGCTTGGCTCATTGGGAATGGAAGATAAAATGGAGGGCCGCAAAGAGCTTATCGCAGGTGTTAACCACATGGGATGGCTGATAGACATCAGAGACAAATACGGGAACGACCTTTATCCGGAAATTCGTAAACGTGCCGCCGAGAAAAATGCTGCAGGAAAGCACTGGGATATGGTGCGCTACGAGTATATTAAGCATCTGGGCTACTACTGCACAGAATCCAGCGAACATAACGCAGAGTACAACCCGTGGTTTATCAAAAAGAATTATCCGGAACTTATCGACAGGTTTAACATCCCGCTGGATGAATACCCGCGCCGTTGTGTTAGTCAAATTGCGGGATGGGCAAAAGATTTTGAAGAACTTTCAACAAGTGCGAAAGCCAACCCTCACAAGCGTTCCGGTGAGTATGCGTCTTATATTATGGAATCTATGATAACAGGTGTGCCAACAAAAATTGGCGGCAATGTTCTTAACAGGGGCGGCTTAATAGAAAACCTTCCCCAAGAAGCCTGTGTAGAAATCCCATGCATGGTAGATAATTATTGCATACACGGCACCTATGTAGGACGACTGCCTGTACAGCTTGCCGCTATGAATATGACCCAAATAAATGTGCACTTCTTAACAATTGAAGCGGCAGTTACATTAAAGAAAGATCACATATACCAGGCGGCGATGCTTGACCCACACACGGCGGCAGAACTTTCTATCGACGATATCCGCGCTATGGTTGATGAGCTGATAGAAGTACACGGCGACTGGATGCCAAAATACAAATAGGAGGCCGACATTATGCTTAAAACTAACAAAGACAGACTTCCCATTGTGTCCGTTTCCGGTGTGGTATGGCACCCGAAAGGCGGCGGCGCAGGGCGCATATCAGTAGATGGTGATGTGATGTGGATCACAGGCACCGGCGGCATCGCTTACAATGTAAAAATTGGTGACTGTTGCATGAGCTGGGTTGCAGACCATTTAGAGCCCGGTGTAACTACGCGCAACAAAGATGACGATTGCAATCAGGCATACAACATGTTGTCGTGCATCGGCAATGAAGCGACCGTGCGAAGCGGTGATGCAAAGGGCGCGACAGGCGTTGTAACAGGCAAGCACGGTGGATGCGAACATTTGATGATTCACTTCGCAGATGATGTGCTTCAAAAACTTGATACGGAAGACAAGATAACCGTAAAAGCAACAGGACAGGGAATGGAACTGTTGGACTACCCGGATATTAAGCTGCGCAATGTAAGCCCCACTCTGCTTGAAAAAATGAATATTACGGAAGCAGACGATAAATTAAAAGTAGGCGTGGCTAAAATTGTACCTGCGGATATAATGGGCTCCGGTCTTGGTTCCGTTGGTACAGCCCGCGGCGATTATGACATTACTCTTTTCTGCGATGAGATGATGAAGAAATACGACTTGGCCGACCTTCGCTTTGGCGATATTGTGGCGATTGAGAACGCAGATACCCGCTATGGCAGGTCTTACAGGACCGGAGCCTGTACAATTGGTGTGGTTATACACGGTAATTGTATTATTGCGGGTCATGGCCCGGGTGTAACAACGTTACTTACATCAAAGTACCCGTTGATTGAGCCGTTTATTGATAAGGACGCCAACTTAGCGACATATTATCGGTAATGAGCAAATACCTAAAAATAATAGACAATTCTGCCACGTTTATGTCCATTGAAGACACTTGTGTTCCAAGATATTCGAGGATAAATTTTGCTTTCGCAAAGACTTCCGGGGTAGATCGAATAATTTTTAAATGTCCCAATTCTATACAAGAACATGTAATCGCGTTTATCCATCAACCTGCGCGGCTTCTTTACGATGTTCATGGCTATGAAACAATAGAGCCTGTTGGGGAGGAAGTACTGTGTGCCCGATACACGCCGGATACTTTGGGGGACTATAAATATGAGGCAATGGCCGGAGAGCAAGTAATCCAAAAAGGAACTTTTTCATGCATAGAAAGCGAACACCCCGGTTATGTAAAGGTATCAAAAAAAGACCCAAGATATTTTGAAACATCTGACGGTAATGCGTTTTGCCCTATTGGCTTAAATCTTGCCGCGCTGGATTCATACCGTCTCCCCGCCGGAGCAGAATATTTCTCTACATCCAACGAAAGAGTTTACCTGGGTATGGAGGAAATAAAACGATGGTTTAAAAGAATGAATGAAAATGGGGCTAATTTCGCAAGAATTTGGCTGACTCAGTACTTTAACGTTGAGGGCGAAATATACGGAGAATTGGATAATGCTGCTTTTGCGAAGATTGACGCAATAGTAGAGTATGCCAGAACATACAACATACGCTTGAAGCTGGTATTTGAGCATTTTAGAACAGTAAAGCCCGGCTCTTTCGCCACAAAAAACGCCACACACCCGGATGGTTCTAAACTTTGCAGTATGCACGAATGGTTTACAGAGGAAAAGTGGCAATGTTTGTGGTGGAATAAGATAAACGCATACATGCACCGTCACGCCAACGACCCCACAATTGCCATGTGGGAATTGTGGAACGAAATAGACGCCGTAGCAGAAATAAAGTGGGAAGAGTTGCGGGATTGGACATTTAAGACCATTCCGATGGTAAAAGAAAAGTCACCGAAAAACCTGGTTGTGAACTCCCTTGGCAGCTACGATTCCGACTGGGCAAAGCCGCATTACGAGGAATTTAAGAATGATGTAATTGATTCCCAGCAAGTTCACAGATATTTAGACCAAGGTGCGCCATACGAAATATGCCACAACGACCCTGTGGCCTTTAGCGTAGATGCCATTAACACAGCAAGGCGGCCCGATAAGCCTGTGCTTCTTGCAGAAACAGGTGCGGTAAACAATATCCACACGGGGCCGTTTAGGTTTTATCGTTGGGATGATAGAGGAATTATATTCCATGACACGACATATCCGGCGTTTTTTGCAGGAGCGGCCGGAAGCGGGCATATATGGCACTGGAACGATTATGTAGATAACAAAAATCTGTGGCGGTATTTTAGCCCACTGGCTCAGATTGTGGAGGGCGTAAATTTTGCAGCAGAAGCTTTTGAAGTAGTCGATTACTCTACAAACAATGTATATTTTCTTGGCTTAAAAGGTGAAGGCACGTTTCTTGGCTGGATGCGAAACAAAGCCGACACTTGGCAAAATGAATTCATTCATCAAAAGCCCGTGCCTGTAGTGGCAAATGAAACTTTTACAGACACAGGCTTTTCGGAAGAAATGGTAATGGAGTTTACAGTAATTAACTGTTGGGAAGATGAAACCGCGAAGCTGGAGCTTAAAGAAAGGACAATTTTTCTAAAGGACTTAAAATATGGCCTGGTCTTTAAAGCCGCATATTAACCCTTTGTCCTTAACCTGAAACCAAACCCCCATACTGTATCTATCAAAACTTTACTGTCTGCGGCAACCAGCTTTCGCCGCAGACGTTTTATTGTATCATCGGTGGCCCTGGTGCCAATGGGACTATTGTAACCCCATATTTTATTTAACAGTTCGCCGCGCGAAATAGCCCTGTTTTGATGCTCGAACATAAATTTTAGCAGTTGGAATTCTGTTTTGGTAAGTTTTAACTCTGCTTCTTTACAATGCGTGATTAAGTTGTCGGGGTAAATTGTTATGTCTGCATACGATAATTGAGAGCGCACTTTGGCTGCGGGAACATGTTTGTTTAGTTCTGCCTTAATAAGCAATGCCCTTACGTGGGCAACAAGCCTTACAGGGTTAACCGGCTTTGTAAGGTAAACATCAATCCCTAATGAAATACCAAACACATAGTCATCTTCAGATTCTCTTGTGGTTAGCATAATTATCGGCAAGTTAGAAAGCTGCCGGATTTTTGCGGCAACCATAAAATTATTACTGTCGGGGGTTTGTATGTCTAAAATTAACAGCTCGCACTCCTTATCCAGAAAAGCCGAATATAGCAGGTCAACGTTTTCGAAACAGACTACACGAAAACCCTCTTTCTCTAAAAAAGTTTGAATAATTTGTCTAACCAGAATATCGTTGTCTGATATGTATATCAGTTTATTCATTTGACAGCTCCTTTTTTTAGACCGCACATAGGCTCTTAAACATAAAGAGCTATGCGTCTAAATTTATTTTCGCTTCAACCCCTGTTTATATTTTCCCACATTTTACTAAAAATTGGTAGGGGGTAATCAAAAATATTTTTGCATATAGATTTGTATATACCCCAATGTCATTAAGTTAAGGTTAAGCAAAAAAAGAGAGAAGCGCGTATACGACACGCCTCTCTCTTTTAATATGCGCGAAAGACAAAAAAAGAAAAA
>WQTQ01000124.1 GCA_009786175.1 Bacillota bacterium
CCTGATAAGGTCTATTGCCTGCTTTCGGTTACGCGGGAAACCGTCGATAAGCCCCGGTGTATTTGCCAGCGCGAATTCGCGGAAAATAGAGCATGTTATAGCATCGGGAACAAGTATGCCTTTTTCTGTGTATTCCTTTAAAGACGGATCTTCCGCAGATTTTTTGCGGAACACGTCACCCATACTGGCAGTGTACAAATCCGGCAGCCAATACCGCAAAATATTTTGTACTAACGTGCCTTTCCCACCGCCGGATTCACCCAGCAGCACAATAAAATCCCATTTTTCCAGCAGTAACGGCTTTCGGTTCATTGAAAGTCCTCCAGTTGTTTGATGTATTTTACAAAACCTATTGTACGCTTTTTGCAGACAGTATTCAAGGTTATATTTGTAAAATAACATAAAATTTCTTGGCTGTACCGCTATATTGTCCATCCCACAATGTAATCTTTTTCTACTTTCAACGTTTTTACACGGGTTTCTCCTATTGTAAGGACATCCCCGTCTATTGCGATAACCTCAAAAGCCTGAGGCTGTCCCTGCAGGCCAAGGCCGGTCTTTTTTGCACATGCTTCTTTGGCAACCCAAAATCGAATAACAGCATCCTGTGTATCAAGAAATCTCAATCTTGCCCTTTCCTGTTCCGTATAAGCTATCCGAATAAACTCTTCCGATTTTTGCTCGATTTTTTCCAAATCAATTCCTACCGGTATATCTGACACAATAGCTGCGGCGCGATAATCCTTGTGTGACAGCGAAACATGCAAATTGTCTGTTCTCCGGGTCATGTATCCGCAGCTTTTTATCAGCGGGCAGCCCCGTTCGTCGTGTGTACAAAAAAAATCTTTTGGTAAAAGTATGTCGTTATTCTTCTCTCTAACAAAAGCGCACACAGCATTTTTTAAGGCTATACGGCTTATAAGATGATGCCGGATGGCAGCAGATGACCTAAGTTTCATACATTCTTCCAAGTCGTACATACCAAAATACTCTTTTGCTTCAAATAAAAAAGTCTCATCCGACCACTGGGGATCAGCGACGTGACAGTAATACACATACGGAGCAATTTTTTTGGTAGATATTAGTTTATCCTGCGTCTTATTCCATAGAGGACAATTCGCCATATTTTAATCCCCTTAACATTTTGTATTTTTATGTCCGTGTTAACGCGATGTTTGCATAAATTAACATAAACTAATATAAAGATGCACGGTGATGAAGGTTAACAATTGTTAACCTTCATCACCGTTGCATACTAATCTTGTTTATAGTGCTTTTGAAGAAACTTGCCATTTCGGAATACCCCCTGATATCACACTCACCAATGTGATATCAGGGGGTATTTATGTCAAAAAATGCATGTAAGGCAAAAAGTGCATATTGTTGTTAGGAATCAAATCTTGACAATTTACGTCGAATTTGTTTGTATAAATTAGGGCATAGTTCTAAAAATAAGGGTATATAAATATTATTCTTGTGTTTTTGTTACCTACAGTGATAAAATGAAAACAATATGTACAGTGCGCTTGCGTACGCGTTTCTACTGTGAATATGAAATACATATAAGCAATGAAATTTAGGAGGTCTGTTTGTGGACACTATAAAAGTCAGCAGAGGGAAATTTATGAGCTTAGTGAAGGTTGTTATCATATTGATCATAACCGTTTCTATATTCGCAGAAACAAAAATTACGGCCACGGAATACACACAAAGCAGCGCGTCAATAGACGCGCTGGCTGATGCTATAGCAAGTTATAACCATCGGTTAATGTCTGCAAGTAATCATCAATTTTTGATTAACAGCCAACTGCAAGAGTTGTACACACAACTCGAACAAGCAGAATCTCCCGAAGAAATTGAAGAAATAGAAAATGAAAGCAACAGACTTCAATATGAACTTATATCAATAACAAGAGAAATTAATGCTTTGCGTATTCGAATTAATGAAGCAGAGATACAATTGGCGGACTATATAGCCAACTTGGACGTTTCCGGTCAAGCCGACTATTACGACACTGCTGTTTCGGACACTGCCCCGGGTACTGCAATAGTTGGCGACGACTATAGTTATTATACGGAACCGGAACCCGCAACAGGTCTGTTTATAGCAGGCACAAACATAGAGCAGGACAACACTATAGTAGTGGCATCTATTGTTGTTGGCATAGCCGGGCTTGTGGCTTTTATTGTTGTAAAAATAATAAATTCCAGAAAACTAAAATGGATCAAAACTGTAGCCGTGCTTATGATTCTTGCCTCTATTGGCGGAGTGGGCATGACAGTAGTTAGTAATGTATTGGATGCGAATGCCACACGGCAAAACACTATTCCAACTATATTTGTACTTGAAAGAAATGATATGGAACTTATTATATCCACTTCCGGTGTAATACAAAGTTCTGAAACAATACACATATTTTCGACGCAAACCAGCTCTATACTGGAAGTTAATGTGGAGGTTGGAGACCATGTGCGTGAAGGCGATATTTTGGCATATTTAGATATGTCTCATTGGGAGCGGGAATTAGAGCAAGCGGAACTAAATCTAAAAAACGCCATAACTTCTGCCACGGAAGAAGTTCGCGTTAACGAGAATGCAATTACAAATGCTCAAAGATCCTTAGAATCCGCACGGATTTCGTTAGACCGGCAACAACTTGCAGTGGCAAATTTACGAAGCGATTTACAGGAAGCAGAAGAGGACATGCTCGAACCGTTCGACAGTTCTGATCTTGACAGACGGATTGAGGATGCAAGGTTAAACGTAGAAAGACGAACCACAGATGTCAATGACGCTCTACAGGACTTAAATGATGCGATTTATGATTTTGATGACTTTGTTTTCGTTAACGCCATTACCGAAGCACGGGTTAATTTGAACAGATTAACTACGACACTTGAAGAGGCCGAAGCAGAACTGGAAGAAGAGCGAAATTACAGACCGGAACCATTTGATGCTCATGTTCATCAAAATAATATTGATGACGCACAAAGAGCCCTTGACATAAGCCGTGAAGACAGAGATGCCGCGAACGAACTGTTAAATGACGCGGAATGGAGATACTGGATGATTTCGTCAACACCGGATGCTTCACACGCAGATGTTGTTGCTGCAAGCAATGCCGCTAATACCGCGCGTATGCAGTATGAAGCTGCCCAGCGCGCTGTCGAAAATGCTGAAATACACTTGGAAAGAGCAAGGACAAATTTAACAAGGGCAAGAGACGAGTATAACAGACGCACATCCGAAGGAAGAGATAACATTATTTCCGCGTTAGAATCTGCAGTTGACCGCGCCGTGAATAACGTAGATGACGCAAGAAGAACGTACGAAAGACACAATTCAGAGCTGGAAAGAGCCAGAGACAATGCATTGGAACATGCAGAAAACCAGCTTACCAGGGCGCGTAACAACCTAACAGACGCGATAACAGCTTACGAGCGGTTATTGTCTGACAGAGAAAGGGCAATGGATGACTTCACCGACCGCAACACAACAAGGCTGGAAAACATTCAAAGACAATACAGCGACGCTTTAACTCAATTACGAGCAGCAAAAAATAACGTACGTTCTGCAGAAGATGCACTAAATCAAGCGCGCAGAAGGCCTGTAACTGCAGACACAACTGTGGAGATACAACAGATTAACATTGAAAGAATACTAAGCGAACTTGAAAACAGATATATTCGTGCAACGGCTGACGGCGTTATTACACATGTAAACGCCCATGTAGGTGCAATTCCTACCGGTGTGCTGTTTGTTATCGAAGACATCAAAAACCTATATATTTCATCTAACGTACGTGAACACCGCCTGGTTGATTTATATTTAGGGCAGCGCGGCCATGTAACAACATTGGCAACAGGCGACCGCGAGTTTGATGCAGAAATTATATTTATATCCCCGCGGGCTGTATCCCCTGCCGGTTCTACCAGTGTCGAGTTTGAGATAAGGGCCGCATTGGATGATACAGATACCGATGTAAGAATAGGGATGAACGCATTTCTTAACATTATTATCGATGCCAGAGAGAATGTTTTTTCTATCCCGTTGTCTGCACTTGTTACAACCGAGAGCGGCAGTTTCATCTACTTTTATGAAAACGATGACTGGCATAGGTTATACGTTGCAACCGGGCTTCGCACTTCAACTCACATTGAAGTATACGGTGACAGACTGCGTGAAGGCATGAATATCCTTGTAACGCCGCTGAATATAGTGGGGAGATAAGTATGCTGCAATTAACTAACATTGTTAAAAAGTATTTCATTGGCAAGGACAACGAACTTACGGTATTAAAGGGACTTAGCTTAAGCATTAAAGAAGGCGAGTTTGTGTCTATCGTTGGGCAATCCGGCTCGGGCAAAAGTACGTTAATGAATATTATGGGTGCGTTGGACAGGCCCACAGAAGGCGAATATATTTTGGACGACATACCAATATCCAAAATGAATGACAGAAAGTTGTCGGAAATTCGTAACCAAAAAATAGGGTTTGTATTTCAAACCTTTAACCTTATACCGCGTACAACAGCTCTTTCAAATGTAGCTCTTCCTTTGTTTTACATGGGTGTATCAAAATATAAGCGCGACAGGAAGGCTAAATCTCTGCTGGAGCTGGTTGAAATGAGCGACCGTATACATCACATGCCCAATGAACTTTCCGGCGGCCAAAAACAGCGCGTTGCAATTGCACGGGCACTTGCCAATGACCCGTCGATTATTTTGGCGGATGAACCAACCGGGGCACTGGATTCCAAAACCGGTGAATTAGTAATGGACATTTTCTTTAAAATAAATCGCGAACACGGCAAAACCGTTGTTCTAATTACTCACAACGTAGATATAGCAAATCTTACCCCGCGAATTATAACCCTTAGGGACGGAGAAATTATTTCTGACATAAAAAACAGAAGTTCGTAGAGCAGTTTTTTAAAGCAAAACAAAAATACCGACACTATAATCTCTTCCGCCTGCGTCGGCAATCTCCCCATACAATTCCGCCAAGTTAATGTCGGAAAACAGTGTGGGGTACATTGCGTGGGCAATGTGCAGTTTGGCGATTAACCGCCCCTCGTAAGACTGCAGCAATTCCTCCGAAAGCAGCAGAACACGCCTGTTTATTATCGCGCTGACACCTTCGAAGCCATATCGGCTTAAAATTTCGTTGCGAAGGGCGACGGCGCGGTTTGTATCAGTTATGTTGTACCCCAAAATATCGGAGCTTACGGTACGAATAATTACCGCAGGGTTTTGCCGCTGCACCCATGCAGCGTCTACGATTAGTAAGTCGTTACCGCGGCGTGCGGCGGCATTGTATCCGCCGGAGTCAATTATTAGCGCATGCAGAGGAGATGAGCGGTTAACCGTGTGGAAATCTGCCAAATGCTCGAAGTATACATACAGCCGCTGACATTCAAAAAGCGAACCAAGCCCACGGTTTAGAACCCCTATGTGACGGTCGATGATTAGCCCAAGGGTGCCTTCGCCGACATCGTCCAGGGTAGTGTCACCGGCAGCTTCCTGCGATGGGTTTTGAATTGTTACAGAGGTATTTTCTTCAGAGACTTCTGTTAAAACAGGGGCATAGCCGTATCCCGGTTCCAAGCCGGGTTGAGTGTCCTCTTGCGGAACTTCAATGGGCTCGTAGGCCAATGCTTCTATTACGGGGATAATGGTTTCGTCGATTATTTCCGTCGGTGGGTCGGTCGTTGGTTCTTCGGGGGTGGGGTCTTCGGGAGTTGGTTCTTCCGGTTCGGGTGGCGTTGGTTCTTCGGGGGTGGGCTCTTCCGGTTCATACTGTTCCGGCTCTGTTGGGGGCTCGATTATACTTAGTGGTTCATGTTCGGTTTCCGCAACCGCCGCAACATCAATAATTCTTACACGGCAGCCGGACAATGAAAACACTTGGATTATGCACACTAACAGCAGGATGGTTTTTAGTATTACATATTTATTTTTTGGCATTTTGCACCTCCATACCGTAAAGAAACAATCGCATTCTCATTCTTACACGGGCAAACGGGTTAAGACTCTTGGTAATCGTATTTTTTGTATCATGCAAGAACGAATGCATCCGTTTTTTATCCTTTTCTGTCATTGTGTGGCTACTGTAAACAGCCTTCTGCCACAGCTCTACTATTTTACGATAATTGTCGGCATAGTGGCCGGACACTATATGCTCAAGCTGTTCTGCATATGATGAATACGCTTGATTCTGCGGGTTTATTCCAAACTCAACCAACCACTCTACAATATGTTTGAATATGCTGTCTATTGCGGCGGCGCAATCGGATGAATTAAACACAGCCTGTCGTTTATACGCGGCTATGATTTTACCCATAAACCACAGTGCGAACCCAACTGTGAAAGCTAAGCCTATAAGCCATAAAACCCATAATCTTTGACCAATGGCCGCGCCTAAATGAGAACCGGAAAATCTTTCGTCACGGTCTATGCCGTATTCCCGGCCTTGTTGGCCGCTGCCCGGGCTTGCGGCTTCTTCCCGCATTTCCAGGTCTTGGGCTTGTTCTTGGGCGGATGCTTCTTGGGGCGGTGCGTCAGCCATAAGTACAGGCCGCTCTGTTGTTTCGCCAAATTGATCGCGGATATTTTCAGACAATTGGGAAAGAAACGGGCTTTCGCCGGGGTAAATAAGTAAAACCATAGAAGCTATGATAATTACAGTACTTGCAAATACAACTTTGTTCGCGCCACGCAGCAAAAACCATGCAATCGCCCCGTAAAGGACGATGTTCCAAATAGGGGCCGCAAATACACCAAAATAAACTTGTACGCCCGTAAACAGCAGAAAAATGCAAAGGCACATTGCCCTACTTTTCTGTCTATGCATTATGTAAATATACGCCGCAACAAAGGTCCCGATAATGCCAAGGGCAACAAAAATATAGCTGCCGTAACTTTCCGGCGGTACAGAAACCACAAACCGATCGTATATGTAGGCCTGATGCTGCTCGCTTATGGTAAACAGCTGGTTTAACAAAATTTTAAAGCTGTCGAGAGGTGTGGTTGCGCCCACATCCTGCGGTAAATAGGAAATTTCAAGCATACTAAAAAGCGCACCCATTATACCCACGAATAGTGTAACCGCTGTAAATGCAAAAAATATAGGATTTTTTTTGTTTGTATATTCAGGCACGTTAATTTTTAGCACTTTGCACCTCCTGGGGCAACTGAAACTATCATTCCTGTTTCGGTCTTGCATTTTCACTTTTTTTCAGCCAGTAGCGTATCCCTTTGCCTGCAAACGGTTCATCTTTATGGCGTGGGATTATATGCAAATGCGCGTAGGATACCGTCTGTCCTGCAATTGGCCCTACATTCCAGCCAATATTGTAGCCATCCGGCTTATACTTTTCGTCAATGTATTGTTTGATTACGCCCATCATCTTTTTTGTATCTGCCCATTCCTGCTCGGACATATCGAAGGGGGTTGGCACATAGGATTTCGGAATTATAACAAAGGAACCGATTAACGTATCCTCATAGGGCCTTCCGTTGGCATCTGTTGACAATGCGCCGATTACGGTATCGTTTTCGAACATGTGACTCACTCAAATCACGCTCCTATGCTTGGCTAATAGTTGGGGAATCACCCGGCACGATTAAAATAATGTCGTTCACGCCCTGGGGGTACATGAAGGGTTCGAAAGCCGCGCCGGTTTTATCGTATGTTAGCAGCAATTCCTGTATGGCTGTTGCCGCGTCATCCTGTTTAAGAAGTTCCATTGAAGCAAAGCCGCCTGTTTCCGCGCTTTGCCAGCCCACTGTTAACCGAAAACTGTCCTGCAGTAAAGCAAGAGTTGTGGAAAAAAATAATTCAGCCGTGGCATCCCACCCGGCTGGAGATATTTCCGCTTCGGTCGCGGTGTCCAACACCAGCAGTACAGAGCTGCCAATAGGCAGCCCAAATTCCCGAACCATTACCTTGTCCAACTTTTCCGTTAGCTTCCAGTGGATACTGCGTATTGGGTCGCCGGGTTGGTATTCCCGTATGGCGTAAGTCTCGCTTATGTCCATACCGGCTTTCGAAGCGGAATATTCCTCGCTGTCCGGGTTTGCAACACTGTCCATAAGGGGAATATCCACGGGAAAGCCCGTTGGCGGGATAATGATGTATTGTTCCGTGGCGGCAACCGGTAAAGTTTTTGCGATTATACCAAGTGGGTCGTGTACCGCAATGTTGCCAACGCTAACCTGCAAAACCCCGCAGTGTGCGGTTTGCAGGTTAAACGGGTTTATTTTGCTAACCCTGTCAAAAACCAGGGTTTCCCTTTCCCCGGTAAAGTTGTTTTCGCAAATTAATGCGCAGAAAATGCCAAAAATTGAAGCTAACCGGCCATGAGTAACCACCAGTTTACCGGCAATTTTTTCTCCCTTGGCGCACGTTTCCGGCAGTTCTAACAAAAATAAATTTTGGCTGTTAACAAAACGCGCTGCCACAAAAAGCGAAACACCGGATAAAACAGGAATGGCAACAGAAGCAACAAAAATAATAAGTGTGCCCACATTGTTGCCAAATAAATGAAGCGCAGCGGCAAAAATAACCCACAAAAATATAATGAAAATCCGTTTAGCCATTTTACATGTCGCCCTGCATCATGCACACTACCTCTTCCAACACAGCCATGTCACGTCTTTTAAGAAACTCCCATCGGTAAAAATCGTCTCTCTGCTGTTCGGATATAATTTGCATAGCCTGCCCCAACGGGTACCACCGCACGGTAGTGTCGGAGGCTATTTCGTAATCCTCCAAACTCAATTCACCTTTATCGCCCACAACTTTTGCAAGATAGTGGTATTTTTCCTGTGCCCAATCATCTTTGCCGCGGTTTTCGTACGTCATGCCAATTTCGCCTACTAT
>WQTQ01000125.1 GCA_009786175.1 Bacillota bacterium
CTTCCACAAGACCGGCAACAGGGTCACACACAAGCCCCATTTGGTTTTGCAGGGCTATGGCTGCGGCGTGGGCTGCCATGCTGTTTGTACCGCCGCTCATTTCCACTAATGCGGCGGCGGTCATAGCCGCAGCAACACCGCATTCCGCCTGGCAGCCCCCTTGGGCACCGGATACATGGGCCTCGTTGGCAATAACCATACCAATTGCCCCGGCGGTTATAAGTGCCATTATGGCCGCGTCTTCCGACGCGCCCCGCTGATCCATCATAGTTAAAACGCCCGCAGGCAAAATGCCGCAGGAACCTGCCGTTGGCGTGGCAACTATTTTGCCCATGGCCGCGTTATATTCCTGTATGGCCAATGCCATGGCCGTTGCCGCAGCGCAAAAAGAGCCGCCCAGGGCATTGCCCTTAGCGGCGTACATATGAGCTTTGTAACCATCCCCACCGGAAAGCCCGCTTACAGACTTTAGCCCGGGTTTCAGACCTTTCTCAGAACTTTTGCGCATTACGTCAAGGCTATGCTTCATGCGGGCGATTATTTCCCCTTCGGGAACATTCATTTGGACCGCCTGGTCTGCAAGTACAAAGCGGCTGACAGATTGGTTGTTTTTGTCCGCTAACGCTACAATCTCTGCCACGGATCTATAGTTAAGCATTTACATCGTCCTTTTAATTCGCCGGGTGCATGTACACCACGCTTACAATATTTTCAAGCTCCCGCAGTTTGTTTATAACGTCCTTTTCTACGGCAGAGTCAAGTTCGATTGTCATTATTGCCAGCTCGTTCTTTTTGGGGCGGGACAAGCGGAAACTTCCAATGTTAATGTCAAATTGTGCAAGCTTGTCTGTTACCGCGGCGATAACGCCGGGGCGGTCGTTATGGGCAATTATAAGTGTGTCCAGTGTACCGTTAAATGCAGCCGCCATGCCGTTTAGCTTTGTTATTTGAATACTGCCGCCGCCTACAGACGCGCCTTCCACGGTACATGTGGCACCGTTTTTACCGGTCAGGTTAATAACTGCCGTGTTCGGGTGGGCATTTGAAATTTTTACTTGTGAAAATTCATATTCCAGGCCCAGTTCTTTTGCAATTTCTAAACTGCGGGGGATGCGCTCATCATCGGGCTTCATCCCTAAAATGCCTGCTACAAGTGCCTTGTCCGTACCATGACCTTTGTAGGTCATGGCAAAGGACCCGGCAAGCCCAATATCTGCCCTTACAGCGTGTTCGCCAAGTATCTTTTTGGCAACGCGCCCCATGCGCACAGCCCCGGCAGTATGGGAACTAGAAGGGCCAATCATGATTGGCCCTATAATGTCAAAAATATTCATCTGTTATTAATTTCTCTACCCAATGCGCGCAAAAAAATCGTATGGCGCGTACATAACGCCGTTTTGGATAAAAGCAGCGGCAGACAGGTTATAAACTGCTCCGTCTACATTAAAGGTAGTTGCGTTGTTTGCCAAAATAACAATTTTACCATCTAAGGTCAATACCGCACTGGTGGTGGCAGAATCCCAATTTACAGTAAAGCCTGCTTCAACAGCCAACGCACGGACAGGGAAGTATTCAACGCCATCGCGCATTACGCCTGTGCCGGGTACTGCCACATTTCTAGGGGGCTGAACAGCAACTTGCGGAGGCGGCACAACAATTAACTCGCCTTGAATAATTTCGGTGTATTCATCTGTAGGGTCAACTTCCGCTACATACTCACCTTCAACATATTCCGGATACTCTTCAACTTCGTCTGCTTCTGCAGAACGAAGCCACAACGCACGGGTTGCTGTTGTTTGCGCAGGTAAACTTTGCGCAATTATTTCGTACCAGAACAGTAGTACATCGCCAACTTGAAGATGCTCAAGCTCTATCATTTGACGTGTAAGATGTGGACCCAGTGGGGTTTCGCGGTCTATTATAATTATTAGGCCGCCATTGTCTACGGTTAGGCGCAGTGTGTCTTCGTCTGCCCAGTTGATGGCTTCAACAACATGGTAATGCGGTGAAGAGTTATATTCCGGCAGGTTGATTGCAACTACTAATGCAGGTGACTGAGGGGGAATGCTCATTGTCATAAATGCGGCGTGATAAACTTTTACACGGTCGTTTGTGCGGTCTGCGATAACTGCGGGGCCGCCTGTTTCCGCATCAATAATAATTGTGCCTTCACCCAAGTTTAGAACGATAATGTCTTCTTCGTCTAACAAACTTGCTACTGTTAACTGGTTATTTCCGTATGCGGTAATGTAGCCAATTTTACCAACAGCCGACGGCGGTGAGGGCAATTCGTACTCGGCAGCATCTTCTGCAGTTGCTTCATCTTGGTAGTCTGTTGCGGCTTCGTAACCTGTAGCATCTTCGTAGTCTGTAGCATCTTTGTAATCTGTCGCGGCTTCGTAATCTGTAGCATCTTCATAATCCGTTGCATAATCCCCGTTCTCTGCCATTACCGGTATTGCCATACCAAGAACTAACACCGCAGACAGTAGATAAATCAGTGCTTTTTTCATTTCTATCTCTCCATTCGTAAATTTTAGGCGAACTTATAAAGACGCCCTTACTGTACCCAATATAACATATTTCAATGTATTTTTCTTTTCTTTTTTCTTGCATTTATGTTACAAGCGTTATTTTTTGTGGTATGCTATAAATGAGAATTTAGCGGGGTGATAATTACATGCTACATATAACACCATATTGGCGGCGTTATCAAAAACAAATTTTGCTGGCACTTTGCGCGTTAATTTTGGGGGTTGTAAGCGATTTGCTGCAGCCGACTATCGTATCAAGGATTATTGACGACGGTGTAATGAACGGGGATTTGTCTACGGTATTTCGTCTTGGCGGGCTTATGCTTGCGGTTACTGCTTTTGGGGCAATGTGCGCAATTGTACGCTGCGTTATTTCCAGCAGAGTTTCTCAGCAATTTGGTGCCGATCTTAGACTGGATTTATTCGCAAAAATTAATAGGTTTTCAATAGCGGCATTGGGTAAGAAAGAAACTGCGGGGCTAATTACCCGCATGACTAACGATACGTCTCAGCTAGTAAACTTCACAAACAGCCTAATGCGCGTATTTGTGCGCGCACCTGCTCTTTTAATTGGCGCGATTGTAATGACTGTTTTGCTAAACCCCCGCCTGGCTCTTATATTAATTGTAGTTGTGCCTATTATCGCAATTCTTATGTACATTAGCTTAAAGGTTACGCTTCCCATGTTCGCGAAAATGCAGGCTGCACTGGATAAGAACAATTCCGTTATACGGGAATATCTTTCTGGTGTGCGGGTGGTAAAGGCCTACAACACTTTCGACCAGGAAGTTGAGCGGTTTGACGGCACAAATACCGACCTTGTAGCTATTTCCACCAAGGCCCAGCGTACGGTTGGCGTATTCTTTCCCATTATTTCTTTCACGGTTAACATGGGGCTGGTGGTAACTTTGTGGGCCGCCCGCGGCTGGATTGCAGACTCTACCATGCAGGTGGGTCAAATTGTTGCGTTTTTGAATTACATGACACAAATTTCAATGGCACTGCGGATGATTTTTATGGTATATCAAAATTTTATACGTGCAAAAGCATCTGCGGAAAGAGTTGCAGAAATCTTGCAAGAAGACGATATTTCCAGCGAGTTGGGCGAAGTATATGCCATCCCGGCAGATTTCAATAATTCCATCCGCTTTAACAATGTATCATTTACCTACCCCGGCGGCGGAGATAATCCCGTTTTGCAGGACATCAGCTTTACATTGCCTGCCGGTGAAACCCTGGGAGTGCTTGGCTCTACGGGTGCGGGCAAAACGTCTCTTGTTCAGTTAATTCCGGGTTTTTACCAACCCAACAGCGGAGAGGTTTTTATCGGCAACAACTCTACTGCAGAGCTTGACCCGGATGTTTTGCGCAGTGCCATAGCCTATGTTGCCCAGCAAAACACGATTTTTTACGGCACAATTGCGGACAACATCCGCATGGGCAAGGCCGACGCCACCCCACAGGATTTGGAAGAGGCCGCAAAAGCCGCCGGAGCGTACGAATTTATTTCTGCCTACCCGGACGGCTTTGACACAATTATCGGGCAAAAAGGCGTGAACATATCCGGCGGGCAAAAGCAGCGAATTGGCATTGCCCGGGCATTGGTACGCAAAGCCCCCATTCTTATTTTAGATGACTGTGTAAGTGCCGTAGACGTGGAAACCGAGGCAAATATAATGAAGTCTATCTGGCAAATCTCCCCTGCCCCAACCTGCATTATGATTACCCAGCGCATTTCGTCTGTAATGAACTTGCAGCATATTTTAGTGCTGGAAAACGGACAGGTTGCAGGGTTTGGAAACCATGACCAACTGATGGAAAGCTGCAAAATTTACCGGGAAATGTATGCGGTGAAATAAAGGAGGACACCATGTCAAAACCTGCAAACATATCAGAACAGCCCCACTTAACTCAACCGCGTCCGGGCCAGCCAATGCGCGGCGGCAGCCGTTTTTTGCGGGAAAAGGAACGGCCAAAAAACTTCACAAAAACTCTGCTTAGGCTGTTGGGTTATTTCCGCGGACAGCAATATGTACTTATCATAATCTTCTTCCTGTCTCTTGGTGCGTCTGCTGCAGCTTTGGCCGGACCATTTCTTATAGGCCGGGTGGTAGACAGCCTTGCGGACCAATACGCCGTGCCGTATATTATGCTTATTTTTACGGCTCTTATCGTCATTTTTACCTGGGATTCTGTGTCCAATTTCTTGCAATCTTGGGTAGTTGCGGGGGCAAGCCAAAAGCTGGTTTATACACTGCGGGGAATACTGTTTAAGCATTTGCAGAAATTGCCGGTTAAATTTTTTGACCGGCACATGCACGGCGAACTAATGAGCCGCCTTTCCAATGATACAGACAATATTGCCGGGATTTTGGGTACTGCCCTTGTACAGCTAACTTCCATTACCATTACATTGGTCGGCGTACTTTCCATGATGCTATGGCTTTCCCCAACTATGACGTTTTTCGCAATGGTGTCTGTTCCGCTGTTTTTTATAGTAAGCAAAACCATCGCTTCCAGAACCCGCGCCCATTTCCGTAATCAGCAAATTGCATTGGGTCAGCTTAACGCAAAAATTGAAGAAGACATAACGGGAATGGCGGTTATAAAGGCATATGGCTGCGAAAGCCGCGCCGTGGCAGAATTTGCGCGGATTAACGAAGAACTGCGCATAGCAGGCACCGGTGCGCAAACCTGGTCCGGGTTTATCATGCCAATAATGAACGTGGTTGACAACCTATCCCTTGCAGTTATTGCTTTTGCGGGCAGTTGGCTTGCCATAAACGGCAGCATTACTGTCGGCATAATCGCCGCTTTTATTGCCTATTCGCGCCAGTTTGGCCGCCCTCTTAACGAATTGGCGGGTACGTACAACCAGTTTCAATCTGCCCTTGCAAGCTGCGAACGCATTTTTGAAATAATGGACGAACAGCCGGAAACTCCCGATCCTGCAGATGCCATAGAACTGCAAAAAACCCGCGGAGATATTGCATTTAATAATGTGGGCTTTGGCTACGAGCCAGAAAAGCCTATTATTAACAACTGCAATTTTTACGCGCCTCCCGGCTCTGTAACAGCCTTAGTTGGCCCAACCGGTGCAGGCAAAACCACAATTGTAAACTTAATTACCAGGTTTTACGATGTAGATGCCGGGGAAATAACCCTGGATGGCCAACATCTAAATATGTATACACGTAACAGTCTGCGCCGCACATTTGGTATCGTGTTACAGGACACTTATCTGTTTACAGCCACACTGATGGAAAACCTGCGTTATGGCCGTCCGAGCGCAACAGAAGAAGAAGTAATTGCCGCGGCAAAATTAGTTGGCGCACACCATTTCATATCCCAGATGCCGGATAAATATCAAACAGTACTAACTGAAAACAGCCGTAATTTAAGCCAAGGGCAGCGTCAGCTTTTGGCAATTACCCGCTGTGTTTTGGCAGACCCGGATATTCTGATACTTGATGAAGCCACATCTTCTGTGGATACCCATACAGAAATGCGTATACAAAAAGCCATGGAACAACTAATGAAAGGACGCACCAGTTTTGTAATTGCTCACCGGCTCCGCACCATTGTAAATGCAGATCAAATTTTAGTAATAGATCAGGGCCAAATTGTGGAGCAGGGCAGCCACGCAGAACTTCTTACCCGCCAAGGTGCGTATCACAGGATGTATGAGATGCAACTAAATGGAATAATTTTGTAAATACCGACAAATTTTCGGTAAAAGTTGCTCTAATCTACTTATTGCTTTAGTAACTTTAAACATCCTCGTACAAAATGCTACTTATATTCGACCGTCTATCTGCCAAATATTTTATTTTAAATGCCGTATTATATGGCATTATTCACAACAAATTGTATTTAGCAACTAAATGTTACACATACATTTTGTGCCAAAAAACATGCCTGTATCCGCATAAATATATATAAATATATATACACATAGATTAATTTTGTATTAATTTTGTTTAAAATTTCTCTTGCTACATCAGATTTTTTGCTCTATAATACTATTTGTCAAACATAAAACGTCCCCCCTCGTTTTGTAATGACAAAGTGGCACGCCAGCTTAATGCTGGCGTGCATTGCGTTTGTAGCTCAGGGGATAGAGCAACCGCCTCCTAAGCGGTAGGTCGCAGGTTCGATTCCTGCCAAGCGCATATCAGTTCCCTCTAATTCCGCATTTTAGCCCCTCAAAATCCAAGTAGTCTTCTACAAACTGTTTTTTCAGCAAGTCTTGGGGAATAAACTCATTATATTTACCGTTTACTTGTACTTTATCAGGCAAAGGTAAATCATACATATTTAATTCGGAATTCAAAATCTCATAAATTATGCCTTCAAGTTCTTCTGCGGTGCCGTCAAATTGGGCTTCCAAAAACAGGCACGACATCCACGGCATACGGTTTACAATGCGCCTTTGCGTTAGCGCGTAATGGAGGGTAATAATTTGGCGTGTGCCAACCCATGGGAAAATGGCAAATTTATTCCCGGCCAGGTGGGTTACCATGTTGTGCAAAATACCGCTGTTACGGGCCATGTAGCGTATTTCCATAAGCCTGTCTAAGCAGCGGTTGCTAAGGTACGGGTAGATGTCTTCCGAATCCATTATGCTACGCACCTTTTTGACGAGTACCGTGTGTATGTCCACTTCAAAGTCTACGTTCCAGTCTACAAGGGAAATGCCCGGCACACTTTTTACAAATATTACCTTGCTTTTTGCGTTAACGTCTACAGTTTCCCATGTGTGACCGGCCAAGGCGAAGCGTACACCAACAGGATACACCTTATCAACCGTGCCAATGGTACGGTTTTCGTCTTTTACAAGCAAATATTCGGGCGCGTCAAAAACCGTAAGGAATTTGTGACTGTTAACCACTTTTTCCCCTTCCCTGCCTATTATAAGGCCGCCCCGCTCTGTTTGTTCCAGTTGGTCTATTTTTAGCAAATGAGAAAGAAGTGCGCGATAATCCTCTTGGGGAATGCGGCTAAAGCTGCCAAGGGAAAGTATGGCCTGGGCCAAGGCGGCAGGAGAGAGTTCGCCGCAGCTTTTGAGGTAGCTCATAGTTTGGTGGTACAGTAAGTTGTACGGATGGTACAGGGGTGGTATTGGCTCTATCCAATGTTCCCGGGTATACAACTCGATTATGGCAATCATGCGGATAAATTCCCAGTTGATAAGTGCCAGGCTGTCGTCTGTGTTTACGCGGATGCTCTCCACAAATGTGAACAGCAGCTGGGGAACTTGCCCTCGCCGCCCGCATCGGCCAAGCCGCTGGGCAAAGCTTGCCACACTAATTGGCGCGCCTACTTGTATGGCCTGGTCAAGAGAACCTATGTCTATGCCAAGTTCCAGCGTAACCGTGGCACCTGTAACTATTTTTTCGTCGTCGGCCTTCATTTCGTCTTCCGTAGACTCACGAAGCATGGCGGCTACGTTGCCGTGATGGACGCGATAAACGTCCGGGGCCTTGTTTTGTATTGCAATTTCCCTAAGATTGGCCAGGATAAATTCCGTTTCTTCCCGGCTGTTGGTAAACAGGATTGTCTTTTTGTCCAAGGTCATTTTGAAAAGGTACTCGAAATGTTCCCGGTCCCCAATTTCGCCGTTAATGGCCACGTTTACAATGTTGCCGCTGCCGTCACGTTCTTCTAAGTCGCGGGTGTCTGCGTAATTTACAAAACGCTCTATGTGCAGACGAATTCGTTTTTTGCCTTCCGGCGTAACCGGCGCAGCGCATTTCCGCAATGTGCCCGTGTTTAGCCATTGCTGCGCAAGGGTCACATCCCCCAGCGTGGCAGAAAGACCAACGCGACGGGGTACAACACCGGTTAGCTGCTGCAGCCGTTCCAGCACACAAAGAAGCTGCACGCCCCGCGCGTCCCGCATAAAGTGGTGTACCTCGTCAATTATTACATACCGCAAGTCCGAAAACATGTTAAGACACGCGCCCCGCTTGCCGGAAACAAGGCTTTCCAGAGATTCCGGCGTAATCTGCAAAATGCCTTCCGGGTTTTTGACAAGTTTATGCTTCTTTGTTTGTGACGCGTCCCCATGCCAACGGGTTACAGGAATGTGGGCGTCCATAAGAAGATGCTCTAACCGCTTAAACTGGTCATTTATAAGGGCTTTTAGGGGCGAAATATAAATTATCCCCACTGATGTGGACGGGTTTTCGTACAGTTGCGTAAGTATTGGCAGAAAAGCCGCTTCCGTTTTGCCGGAGGCGGTGCCAGAGGAAAGAAGCAAGTTATCGTCTGTATCAAAAATTGCTTCCGCAGCGGCAACCTGTATGCCGCGGAGTTCTTCCCATTTATTTTGGTAAATGTAATCTTGTATGAATGGGGCGTAGCGGTTAAAAACATCCATGTGT
>WQTQ01000126.1 GCA_009786175.1 Bacillota bacterium
GTTTGTCACCAATATATTGCATAGCTGTTTTGAACATAAAGCCACGATATTTTTCGTACAACACTGCAGCTTTATGCCTGTCTTTATCATTGGTTATTGTTTTAATGATATTTTTTGCCACTTGAACCATTACATTCCGTTTTTTGCAAGTATACACTAATATTTAATGCAATACTGGGGACATATATGTCATATTTTTGCACATAAAAACCCCCACAGGCCCGGCAGAATGCCGGTTTTATGGGGGTCTTAACATTTTCGACGGTAAATATTACAAATTGCTGCATGTTTATTAAGTGCCTATTGCAGCGGTAAGTTCATTCAATTCCACGTTCGGTAAAGCGTACAACTTTCAATTCGGCAAGGGCTTTGCTTCCTTAAACCGCCATTTCGTAAAATAAATTCTACCCCCTGATATCACACCCGCGAACATGATATCAGGGGGTGGTTTTATGACAAAGGCAAAATTGCATAATCGCCTTGCGTAATTTTATCCCCAAACGTAAATGGTACCGGGTGCCTAAATATTGGCCCATCAGAGACGAACGTATGATATTCGCCATTTTCTCCGCATATGTCCGCACCTTGGGCAGCTATTTGGGCCGCGGTTTCTTTTGTCAGCTGCTTACCAAGGAAGATAGCCGTAAAAAAAGTAGTATTTACAGTTGTGATATTTGCGGTAAACCCCAAATCTATAAAGTCATATACTACGTTTATGCGTTCTCTTCCCAGCAAGGGGAACATGGGTATTAGTCCCACATTTTCGCAGCGTTCACTGCACCACTGTATGTGCCCTTCAATGTCAATATCCCCAAAAACACAGGCCTCTATTCCTATATTTTTAGCGTGTGCCAGGGCCTTTTCAAAATTTGAAGTGTATTCTTCTCCGCTTGTTTTTACCAGCATTAGCGGTATGCCCAAAGATTCGGATACTCTTTCAAGCAAAGGCTGTGGTATGCCGTGAAAGTGGGAACGATTTTTGTCCCTGTTATAAGTTGTAATCAACAATTCCGGTTTGTGTCCTTGTTTTATTGCTTCATAGATGGCAAACACGCTTTCTTTTCCGCCGCTGTATGATGCCGCAAATTTCATTAAATTTCTCCTATACATATTGCCCCGGGGCAAAAATTTAGTATTTGTTTAACTGTGGGTTTGCTGCATAAAACAATCAGGCATGTAGCCGGGCCGGCAGATTTATTATAGTCAATCCCGGTTTCATACAGCTTGTATGTTACTTTACTTAATGCTGCCAAAGTGCTAACTTCAGAAGCTATACCTTTGGAACCTGCGGGGACAATTTCTTTTACACCGGGCAGTTTTTGCAGCATTTTAATCTCCGGATAAAATCCCTTCTCATCTAAATCTACTTCCGTGCCTACCTTTGGGCTTCCGAACAAAACAAGCCGGTCACCCGTAGCTGCATTATCAAATTTCAACCCCTGTACAGGTGCGGTTCCGATAACTGTTATTGCCATCGCAGTCATACAGGTGGGGAAATTTTCTTCCGTAGACCCTGTCAGAATAATGTCCGAAAGGCCTGTGTTTTCAATTTCGTCATTTATTCCCTTTATGGTTTCCATCCCGGTTGGGCTCATTTCGCATGATACGCCATTTATTACAACTGTTGGCGTTGCCCCGGCGCACATTACTTCCGTTAGGGCAACCCGCGCCGTAAATTTTGCGGCATACCGGGGTGAAATTTTTAGAATATCGCCGCTTTTAATTCCTACGGCACCGCAAGTGTCACAGGCAATTACCAAGCAATTGTTCCCCATTGGAAGGATGGTCAAATCCCGTCTTGTATGCGCGCTCATACTTTCCACCAAACCTTTCGCAACACTAAAAATAACGCGATTGCCACAGCTACATTAACAGCCGATGTAACGGTAAGAAACGGAAGCAGTATAATAAGCCCCAAGGCGGCCTCTCTACCGGCCATTGCCGCCAAAGCGAACACAGATAATGCCAATGTTACGGGCGAGTTTAGTATTATGCCAATTACGCCTGTCACGGTCAAGTTATACTTTTCCGGGATTTTGCCGGTAAGTGCGCGATAAGAAAAGCCAAACCCCAGCATAGTACCGGCCATACCGGCAGCAATAACCATATGCAGCGGAATACTAAGGGGAAACCCGGAAGTCAGTGCGGTAAATATGTGCCCTAAAAAGCCTATTGCCGCACCGTACCAAGGGCCAAGCAATAACGCGGCCAAAAAAGCCGGTAATGAATCAAACGCAATTGTACCAAACACGGTTATGTTAGAGCCGATGAAAGAAATTGCGATAAATAAGGCCATAATTGTAAGTTTTTTTGCAGGCAATTTTACACCCCGTTCCGTAAAAATTTACCCGGATACACAGCTTCGGCAATTTCCATTAAAGCTCGAATTATATTGTGGCTTGGGCGGTTGCTGGAGTCTGTACAAATTATAAATACATCATTGTTTTGCACCGCTGTAACAACGTCCCAGCCGGGCCTGTCTACAATGTCTCCAATCGGGTTGTCTATGAAATTTACGGAAGTCAAAATTACGTCCGGGTTTGCTTCCAAAATAAATTCATCAGAGACGGCAATCCAGCCGGATTGTTCCCCTAAAATGTTTATTGCGCCTACAAGTTCAATCATTTCGTGTAAGAATGTGCCTGCTCCAAAGCTTACCAGGTGCGGAGCAGGAGATATTTCAAAGTACACGGTTCTTTTGTCGGTAATTGTTTTGCCAATTGTGCGGATGCGGTCAAGCTGGCTGCTCATATTTGCAACAAGCGCGTTGCCTTTGTCCAACTCGTCTACCACAGTTGCCATAAACATAATGTCTTTTTTTATGTCAGCAATGCTGGCACTGGATGGCATGTAAATTACGGTAATGCCCATGTCGGAAACTACGCTTAACGGGTCATTGTCGCCGGCAACCCTTGTCATGCCTGTTACAAAAACGATGTCCGGGTTTAGGTAAATGATATGTTCCAAGTCCAGGGCCATCATATTGAAAATTGAAATACCAGGCTGTATGCCCGGTACATTTCCGGAAAATGTATCCGTGGCAATAACTTGGCCGCCAAAGCCCAGTTCCACAAGAACTTCCGTGTTAGAAGGGCCGATAGAAATGATTCTGTCTAACTGTGACGGTAGTGTTACGGGGAAGCCTTCACGGTCGTAGATAATAACCGGTAAGGGCTCTGCCGCAGGTTCTTGGCCGGTTTGTATGCAAGCAGTAAACACAATTGCCAAAACGGCAATCATTATAAAAATGCCGAAAGTTTTTTTCATTTCTGTCTCTCCTATATTTTTTTATAAGTACAATTATCTTTTGAAAAATACGAAATCGTATACCCGCGCCCGGGTTTGGGCTGCCATTCGTAAAAGTGATGTTTACTGGGGAATAAATGTTCCATTATTGTTGTTATTACCCCGCCGTGGCTAATCAGTACCACAGAATTTACATGTAGATACTCTTCAATTAACAAACCATAACATCTCAGTACACGGTGCGTAAATTCTTGCCTGCTTTCACCGCCGGGGCAAGGTATATGTCCGGTACCATCGGTTATCCATGCTTGATAACCGGCGTCATTTTTTAACTGCTCGTAGCTCTTCATTTCAAATTGGCCAAAGTGGTATTCTTCCATGCCGGACAAACTTACATTGTCTACGTTCCCATAAATATGTTCAAGTGTCTGTACTGCCCGCAAAAGAGGGCTTGTGAAAAATAAATCTACATATTGCGGGTATATTCCTTTTATGCTTAAAATTTCTTCAACCCCATTGTCAGACAGAGGTAAATCGGTTTTGCCGCAATACAGCTTTTGCTCGTTGGCAATTGTCTTACCATGCCGGATTAGGTGTATATTCACGGCTCACCTCACTTTAGCTTTGTTGGAATGCCGCAAAACAAACGAATAACCTCATCGGCATTTTGTGCCAATACACCCAGGGCGCGTCCTGTTTCTTCCCGCCATTTCCGCATAACAGGGTCAGTAGGGACAACACCGCAGGAAATATCGTTGCAAATAACAACGGCGTTTTTACTTTGCTCCATAAACAGCTTAACTTCTGCGGCTATGCTTATATTTTTGCGAATTAACGCCAAAATCCAACGGTCTAACCCGTATATGACAGTTTTACAATTGGGTATGGCAATGTCTTCTTCGCTGCAATAAAAAATTTGGCCGCTTGGCACATCAAAGCGTGTTTGCGCGTATGCCAGTTTCCCTTGATACGCACCGCCAATAATTAAAGTCATTCTTCACCTCCCGTTTATAATTGCCAGAGTAATAAGCCCGCATACTTCGCCTATTACTAAGGCGTACCCCAACAAATCCCCGGATACGCCGTTAAACCCTTTAAATGCTTTGCGCATAGCAAGCGAATACCCCAAGACCACTGCCGCAACAGTGATAATCCCACTAACACCCGCGTACAAAGCCGAAAAGATAATTGCCCCGCAAGCAACAAATACAATAAAAAGCTTGTGAGATGCACCAATGTTTTGGGCAAGCAACGGTGTGTAATTACTTTCACGGTGGTGCCGCAATGCGAAAATTGAAAAGGCAGAACAGCACCGCGAGACAACAGTTATTGCCGGAATAAGCCCAAGGTATCTGCTATATTCTGCTACTGAATGCATTGCTGTAAATTGCAATGTAAGCAAAATCACCGTCATTATTACCGCAAACGCGCCCACATTCGGGTCTTTTAGTATCCGCAGCCTGCCTTCTAAATCGCGGTAAGACAATAAGGCGTCGCTTGTGTCCATGTACCCGTCTAAGTGTATAAACCCCGCGATAATAAACGGTGCAAATGCGAGTATCGCGGCGGTTAACAAAAGCGGCAAGTTTAAGAAAATTACCGCCGCTGTAACAAGCCACCAAAGCAAACCAATAACCAACCCAACCAGCGGAAAGCTTGCAACCATTATGGCCGTCAGCTTTTCATCCCATATATGAAAGGGCAGTGGAATGGCGCAAAACATACCCAGTGACATGTAAAACCCCTTAGCATATCGTATCAAACGTCCCACCCCCGCCTTTGTGAATGACAACCTGTGTGCTTGTAATTTCCAGCACAGCATCGCAACACTTAGCAGTTAATTGATCCAAAAATGCAAGAGACTCTCTGTATTTTTCTGTTAGTGGCTCATAAATAAATGCGTCGCTGTAAATGTAATCCGACACAATTACGATATTTTCCACTTTGTTCAAAATGCGCATCAGCCCGTCTGCAATTATTTTCGCAGCATCCTGATTAATGCTTCCATCCGGAAGAAACATTTCGTTTGCTAAAAGAGCAGTTAAACTATCCAGTAGAAAAGAACCACGATGGTCGCAAATTGTTAAAATATTTTCGATGTCATAGTACTGCTCGACAGTTTCAAACCCCCAGCCATCCCGGTCTGCTTGGTGTCTGGCAATACGCCGGTCATCTTCGCCGTCTGTAGATGCCATTGTGGCCACGTAGTACAAGCCGCCGCCGCTATGCTGCTTTTTTGCTAAATGCTGTGCATAAAACGATTTACCGTTTTTACACCCTCCGGAAATAAAAATTTTCATCGTTCTATGCCGTCTCGCGCCATAACACCTGCAAAATAATAATGTTTGATGTCAACAATTTCAGAAACTACATCTGCCAGGGCAACAATTTCCGGCGGTGCGTATCTGCCTGTCAATATTAATTCCACGCCATGCGGTTTTTTTGCAATTAACTCCAGCGCATCTTTCAGCTTTACAACTCCAAGATGTACAGCCACGTTAATTTCATCCAGTGCAATTACGTTATACTTGCCGGAAAGCATTGCCTGCATTGCTTTGTCTATTCCTGCTTCTGCGCACATGATGTCCTGGGGTGAAGGCCCGCGCG
This sequence comes from Bacillota bacterium, assembly GCA_009786175.1. The sequence goes on from WQTQ01000126.1 coordinate 5,854, forward strand.
TAATCATACACCCATCGCCATACTGCTCAATTTCAATGTTTGGCAAGCCGGACTTAATTGCGTTAACTTCGCTGTACGCCATGCTTTTAATAAATTGCCCGATGTAGACGTTAAGCCCCGCCCCGGCAGCCCGCAGGGAAAGCCCAAGCATTGCCGTTGTCTTACCTTTTCCGTTACCTGTGTACACATGTACATAACCTTTTCCTAGCATTTGTCTTCCTCCCAAAGTTGTTTGTTAACTAAAAAATCCCGCCTTATAGCGAAACCACGCATATAAGACGGGAGAATATTGTATAGTAAAAATACAGCGTAAAGCCGCAAACCTACAATAACCATACCGCCCCATGCTCTGTGGGGTCAACTACGGCAGCGGTTATTGTAAGAAAATAACCGCTGAAAACGAGGCAGGTATTCCGACTCAGACTTAGTTAAAGCGCAAAATTTCGCCTTCTCAAGCAATTGCTCAATGACTGTTTGGCATTACCAAACGTGAAATTTGCTGGTCAATACGGCAGCAGGACTGTTCAGGATTCCAACCTGATTCCCTATTATCGCATATTTCTATGCGCACCATCGTTTTGTAATTATGAAATTGTAATACTAACGCTGGAATTGTTACACAAGTTTTACAGCTTGTCAACAACTTTATGAAAATAAACCTTTCGCGTCGTCCAGGTAGCGGATGACATTTTTGCTGTTTAAATTAAAATATACCCGGTTGTTTTGCTTTTCTATGGTTATCAAATCCAGGGATATAAGTGCGTTCATGTGATGGGAAATATTCGCGCTTGTACACTCAAGTTTTTCTGCAAGTTGGCTACCGTACATTGGGCCGTCTTTAAGCAGCTTTAAGATATTCAGCTTTGTGTTGTCGGACAGGCATTTTAAGAATGACTCCGCTTGTGAAGTGTTATCGTCAGTGTTTTTGACAAACTCAAGTATGTCGGCAATGTACAGGCTGAAAAATACGGATATGTCTGTATAATACGTCGCCCAAATTGAAAGGGAATTAACCCGGTACAAACTGGGGTATACATGCAATATATCGTCATCCAATGAGCCCACATTAAAATTATCCAAAAAATATTTTTCACCTTCATTGTCAAAGCGGATCGCAAGACTGTTCATAAAAGCGGTAACTTCATCGTTTGGGGTTGGCCAACTCTCTTGTATCAGCAACTTAACATGGCTAACCAATGCGGCAAAATATTCGCAGTATAATTCGAATTTATAGTAAAGCCTTATGGCGTTCAGCTTATCTTCGTAGGACGCGCTACATTCATCCAGTAACATGAAAAATTCCTTATTTGGCTCAATTACAGGCAAAGGGTCAGGATTATCGCCAAAGTGTTTTGTATAGCAATCACCATCAATTGTGAATATGAAATTAAACTCTTTGTTGTCAATCCCTCTTTGCTTATGTTGGTGGTAGGCAAATATAATGTCGGCAAATATATAGTCTCGGCCTTCATTTTCCATAAACAAAAAGTCTGCCATTTGTTTGCTCGTTTCTTTGTAGCCGGGAATGTCATATTTAAGATTTTTGCGTACATAATCCTCCAGGGCAATGGCCTTCTTAAAGTACCGGGTGACAATAGATTTATATCTGGTGCCGCGCCTTTTTATCATGTCGTCACGGTCTGTTTTTAAGGATTTGCCGTTGATAATGTACCTCAGCATGAAAAGGCACTCATTTTCATACATGGGTTCGTAGTATATTTTATACCGCATTCTGTTCCTCCTCTGAATGGGGCTATGCCCTCACGCAAGCTTCGCTTGCTGGCCGAGTGGCCTGGCGCATTCGCGCCACTCAGCTTCGCTGAGGGTCATACCCCAAACCCCGCCGCTCTTTCTGTCAGGCCGAGTTTTGTTCGTCTAACAGCCGCTTATAAACTCCGCCTTTGCTAACCAACTCGTCATGGGTGCCAACTTCGGCTATGTTGCCGTTGTCCATTACCACAATTTTATCAGCGTTTCTGATATTATGCAAATTATGGGTTGTAATAAGGATTGTATGGTCTTTGCGCAGACTTTCGATGGTCTGCATTACGTATTTTTCACTTTCCGGGTCCAGGGCAGAAGTCGCTTCGTCAAACACAAGCACTTGTGCTTTATGGCACAGTGCCCGGGCTATAGCAATCCGTTGTTTTTGCCCGCCGGATAAACTTGCGCCTTTTTCGCCGCATTGTGTAGCATACCCATCCGGCAGAGCGGTTATAAACTCATCTGCAAAGGCACGTTTTGCGGCGGCGGTAATTTCCTCTTCTGTGGCGTTGCCTTGCTTGCCCATTGCGATATTCTCCGCTATGGACATATCAAAAAGCTTACAGCTTTGGTCTACGTACGAAAAATGGTTGCGCCACTCGTCCAAATTGCCGGAAGTAAATGGCAGGTTGCCAATTTCCATGTTTAAGCCATTCCGCTCATACATTCCAATCAACAGCCGCAGGAAAGTAGATTTTCCGCTGCCGGATTCCCCTACAAAAGCCACCATTTGGTTTTCGCCAATAGTCAGGTCGATATTTTTAAGGGCGTCTTTATCCGCGTCTTTGTATGCGAAGTATAGTTTGCTAAGGTTAATTGTGTAATTGCCGTCCCATTTTACGGAATTGCGTACTTTTGGCTTATCCAAGTCCGGCACGGCGTCAATTACGTCAAAAATACGCTTTGCCGCAACAATTGGCGGCTGTAAACCGGCGTATGCCGCGCCAATATTAGACATTGCGCCGCCTACGGTACTTGCCAGTGGCAAAATAATCATAAGCTGGGGCAGCTCCATTTGGCCGTTGGCCACCAGCCAGCCGCCAAAAGCGAATACCAGCACTAGGGAAAGCCAGCCTTGTACGGTGGTGAAAATATCCTGCCACATACCTATAAATGCTTGCTTAAAATCGATTTTTCTAAGCTTGCCTGTTTCACGGTCGAAAGATACAAGTGCCTGTCGCTGCCTGCCGAAGGCCCTTATTGTTAGCGCGCCTGCAAAAATATTGGACATAGCCTTTACGGAGTCCGCGTTGGCTTCCAGCCGCTCTTTGCCAAGCTTGGCAAGGGGTGCGGCAAAACGGGATTGCAAAACAAAAACAATTGCACCAACAATTAACGATCCAATTCCCATTCGCCAGTCGATAATAAACACCGTTATACTGGCAAGTACAATGGCGATAAGGGGGTTTAGGAAAGCATTAAGAG
>WQTQ01000127.1 GCA_009786175.1 Bacillota bacterium
TGCCTTCACCATATTTTTTCAGCTTCTCATACTTCACTTAGTTCACCTCCACTAATTGGAAGTATACTATCTTTAGCTTAGTTATGCAAGAAGTCTATTGGCTTTCTGTTGCGAATAAGCATAATTTTTCAACATTTCTGTCACTACAAAGTTTTCAAAGTAATGGCCGCTTACCGCTCCGTTCATCAATGTTTCCCGTGATGGCCACATAGAAAGATAGGCTGCTAAGCCTGTATCGCAGAAATACAGTTTTGACGTTTTTGTCAACCGCTTTAATGCGTTATTTGCATAAGGCCGAAGGAGATAAACAATTCCCATACCTTCCAGCAATTTCAACCATTCTTTAGCCGTAGGTTGTGAAGTTTCTGCTGCATCTGCAAGGGTTTTGTAGTTAATTGGCTGTGATATAAGAGCAGCGCAGGCAGTAAGAAATTTGCGAAAACGTAAGGTGTCTGTGACACCGCCCAAGTCTGCCACATCGCGCATTACATATGTGTTGATGTAACTGTTGAAATATTCCTGCCATTGCTCGTAGTTGGCTTTAAATACTTGCGGCATACCGCCGCGCCATATGTGTTCAAAAATATCAACAATGTCATTTTTATCTGTTTGCGCTTGACGTACTTGTAGGCAAGACAAAGAAAAGTCTAAATCATTATCCCAAAAAATTTCATTTTTTTCGGCTTTTGACAAACTATATAACTCTAAAATACCAACCCTGCCAGCTAATGTTTCACGGACATTTTTCATCATCATAAATTGTTGGGAGCCGGTAAGCCAAAACAATCCTGTTTCTGTGCTTTCGTCACAAATAATCTTAATTTGACTATACAATTCGGGCGCGTATTGCACTTCATCAATAATAATAGGCGGCTTGTATGTTTGAAAAAACAATACAGGGTCATTTTTTGCCATGTCACGGGCCATTAAATTATCAAGGGACACATATGTCCTACTTTGGTCCTCTGACAAGTGCCGCAGCATTGTTGTTTTACCAACTTGGCGCGCTCCGGTTACAAGAACAACCTTAAAAAATTCACTCATATTCATAAATTTACGTTCCAAAGCCCTTTTAATATATTGCATTTTGCACCTCTCGCAATTATTATGATAATGTAAAATATGGTTTACTTTATCATAGATTCTCGCGAATGTAAAGAAAATTTTACCATTCAATAAACCACCCCCTAATATCACATTGACGATGTGATATCAGGGGGTGGTTTGTGTTACGAGGGGTTTATTCAACAAAATTACTTCATCGGCATATTCGGCTACTGTCTTGGAATGGGTCGAAATAATAACGCATCTATTATCGCGTCCGGCGGCCTTAGTTAAGCTGTTCATTATACTTCTTCTGTTGTCATTGTCCAGGCTGCCGGTTGGCTCGTCGGCCAAAACTACCGTGGGTTGATGAGAGAGGGCGCGTGCTATGGCTACACGCTGCTGCTCCCCGCCGGAAAGCTCAACTACTTTACGGCGGCGCATTACTGCGTTAATTCCCAAATCCTCCAGCTGCTTTTCTGCATATTGGCGCGGTTTTGTAATTTTGTAACGGCTAATTTCCATTGCAATAAGCACGTTATCAACGGCATTAAACCGGTGCAGCAGGTTAAACTGCTGAAATACCATTCCCACTTGTGTAGCCCGATAGTTGTCGCGGTTTAACGTTTTTATATCACGTCCGTTGTAACTAATACAGCCGCCGCTACATACATCCAACCCCGCCAGCAATGACAGCAGCGTGGTTTTACCGGCACCGGATTCGCCAAGCAGCACATACACTTTGCCTGCCTGAAAAGATAAATTTATTTCTTTAAGCACATAAGCCCCACGACCATATTTGTAGGATAGATTTTGTACTTCCAATAGTCCCATCTCATTCGCCCCTATCGGTAATCTTTTAGTAATTTTAGCGGCTCGTTACCGGCTATTAGCCCATTGCAAAACACGGAGGCAGTAATTGCCATTATTAGTGCAAGCCCCACTGTTATAAGCACGGCGGTTCCACTCATCCCGGTAAGGCAGTCAAAATTGCACAGTGAATCCCGTAGTAATCGCACTTTTTCGCTGTTTATATCCAGCATAAAAAAGACGGCTCGCTTGTCCAGTAAAGCTCCCATTCCCAGCGAAACCACAAGTGCCGCGCCAATTAATAACACAGTTTCGCTCATAAGTTGAAGCATTGCCCGGCCTTTACTAAGGCCCAAAGCGCGCATAACGCCAATTTCATAGCCACGGCTTATGCTAGACAGATATTGTAAAAAAGGCAGAGCCAAAATACTAAAAAGTATAAAAATGGCCGAATACACCACCAGTGATGATACAGCAGACTGTATTTCGCTCTGCACTTCCAGAGCGCGTTTAATGCGCAGTCCAACATGCGCCGCGCTTGTTAACAAGTACACAACCATAAACACCATGGACATAAGCAAACCATATACCGCGTTTTTGATAGCATTGTTTTGTATACTTCTTACAACAGTGCGCATATTAATACCCCGTTATTGTTTTCATAGGCTCATGACGCGCAACATATAATACCGCACCAAAAGCGGATAACCCTGTAAGTACCACTGTTGCCACAAAGCCCAGTAGTAATTGACGGGGGCTTATTAATGTCCGAAACTCAAAATTCCTGGCCCGGGTTACAGCCATGGAATTTAGCGGCGCGCGAAAGCCCCAGTCCACATTAACCACCAACTCTTGAAAATCATAAATATGTTCCACAAGTGGCACATAAGCAGCAAAATATAAACCAACGGCAGCGGAAAAAGCTAATACAGCTACGACAAAAATCTCCCCTGTCAGCCAACTTGTTACCCGCAGCCGCGACATTCCCTTGGCCCGCAACACGCCTATGTCGTAGGTACGGCCTTTAAGTACATAAAAAATAAGTAACACGCAAAATAATACGTTAACCATCCCAAACCCTATAAGTAAACGAGTGGCGTTTTGGGAATACAACGAAAGTACCCGGTATAAGTACCGCGATGCATCCATATTATCTAATACAACTAACTGGGCGGGCAAGGTTGTGGCCAAGTATGACACAAACGTGGCTGCGCTTTGCCCGTCACGGAGGTAGTAAACCACCGTGTTATATCCCGGAAAATACAGCGTCAAACTGCGTTTAATCATGGCAACTTGTGTAGCTGCCGCGCCCATATCATCAGTTGAAATTATGCCATCTGTAATACGCGCTCCGCCTCTTAATGATGCCAACGCACTTGCCGTGGGCGCAGCCGTTAGTATTTGATTACGGGAAAGGCTGTCCCACCCACCGGCAGTATGCAAACGAAAATCCGGCCTATCCGGAAAAACATGAGGGTGCCGAACTGTACTAAACTCCGGTAACTCTTGCCCTATTTCTGCCGTATTATCAATAAAAATACCAACTATTTCAAGCTCCAGCCGTTGGCTGCTTTCCCCTAAGGGCAGGTACAGAGTTAACTTGTCCCCTACCCGCAGACCATTGTATTCCGCCAAAGCCGTGCTAACATTGGCTTCGTTAATGTCAGCCGCAAACCGACCGTGGGTTATTGCCCTATCTCCCGCTTTAAAATGGATAGACTGCTGTATGCATGTATACAAGACAAGCCTAAAGCGGTAACCAAAATTAGCCCATGGCCAACCGCCTGCCCGTAATTCCGGGGTAGACACGGGAATCAAAATATTCGAATATGCCAACAGTTCCGTGAAGGCATATTTTCCAACTACATACTCCGGCAAAGCATACCGGGCTATAAACCCATCATCTATGGAATAGTTGTGCGAATCAAGGTAAATTCTATGGGTAACAGCAACTACAGGTACAATGCCCATAGGGTTATCGCCCATTGCTGCCACCTGCATACGAATTGTAAACGTTACCGCCAACGCAAAAAGCATTAGTGCAAGAATGCAAAACAAAGGTATGTACAATTTTTTGTTTTTTGATATGCCTAGAAAGATGTATTTTAGCATACAAATACCTCCTTACTACAACCGCCAAACTTTTCGTCAAACCAGATGACAAAGCTTGGCGGTCAGGATTACATTAGAGACAATGGCGAATATATCTTATTTTAGCATAAAGTAAGATATTTGCATAACAAATACTACAATCGACTTAATAAGCCACATCGACTACATTCATACCAACGCCATCCATCAGGTGTAGTGCCGAGGAGTACCCAATCATGAAACCCTAATGTACATCGGATACTAAGTTCTTCAATCGGTGCATAATGTTCATGATTACAGGCATCTATGACATGCACGCATTCACAAGCGGTTACGCCTAAAGAGGCTGTTGGTATCACTTGTGCGGATACAGTAATCGTACTGACAGTCATCATCAAAGATAAAACTACAGACAGTACAATTCTTTTTTTGTTCTTCATAAGAACACCCTTTCTTTTATGAATTTTTCCGTATTTGCTGTACATATTGTATTCATATGTACCAGCGCAACTTTATGGATAAGCTAATTGTATCATTATATGCAATTTTTGTCAATTATAACATTTGTTTGCATATTACTACATTTATTTTCAATATAAATACTATTATCCAGTATTGACTCGAAACTATGTCTCACCTATGTAACCATTTGTAGATTTTTGCTGACTATGAAACTATACAATACTGTTTTGCTTCGCCTATTTGCTGTCTATACCAAGATATTTGCAGATGCAAAGAAAATTTTACCATCATTACGGCACTGCATTACCAAAAAACAAACCACCCCCTGATATCACATTGGCGATGTGATATCAGGGGGTAGTTTATGTTATATTTTACCCCTAATCCTCAAACCGTACACTTACCAACTTAGATATTCCCTGCTCTTCCATGGTAACGCCGTACAAGTGTTCCGCCGCTTCCATTGTGCCTTTGCGGTGGGTGATGATAATAAATTGCGTACCTTTCGCATACTCCTTCAAGTATGAAGCGAAGCGGGCAACATTAGAGTCGTCCAAGGCAGATTCTATTTCATCCAATACACAAAACGGCGACGGCTTTAGCCGTAAAATTGCAAACAACAGGGCAATGGCGGTTAACGCCCGCTCTCCGCCGGAGAGCAGCATAAGATTTTGTAAGGCTTTACCCGGTGGCTGGGCAATAATTTCTATACCGGATTCCAGTACGTTTTCTTCGTCCAGTAAGCGCAAAGATGCCTTGCCGCCGCTAAACATTTGACGGAAAACTTCCTCGAAATGTACGCCGATAAGCTTAAACTGGGTGGCAAACTGCTCTTCCATTTGCGATGTAAGCTGCCCGATAAGTTCTGTCAGCGCGGTTTCCGCTTCAAGAATGTCATTCCGCTGGGCGGTTAAAAAATCGCAGCGGGTCTTAATTTGCTTATAGGCGTCAATTGCGCCAATATTTACGTTGGATAATGCGGCAAGCTCGGACCTTAGCTGTTGCAACATGCGCCGCAGGGCAGTTTCGCTTACGTCTGTGCGCTTTTGTGCCAATGCCTTTTGATAGGTAAGGTTGTACTCTTCCCACATTTCCCCATGAAGGCGGTGGCTTGTGGCGTCCAGCTGCTCTTTGCGCATCTCTAAGCGGGCAAGTTCCCGTTCGATTAACGCGGAAGAATCTGCATGAGCGCGTTCATCTTCTTCCGCCTTGGTTATTGCCGCATCCAAACGGGTTTTTTCTTCTTCTGCGGCAGACAGTTCCCGACGGATTTCACCCAGGCGGGTTTTTAACTTTGCGGATTCTTCGATAATTTTTGCCCGGTTAGCAGCAGCCTTTTCTGCGGCTCTTTCGCTTACGGAAATGTCGGCCAAAAGCATACGCCGTTCTTCCGTAAGCACTGCCTCTTCCCGCTGCAAGCGTTCCAGGTTGCGCCGGGCTTCGCCAATCCATTCCGTACGGCGGCTAATTTCTATTTTAAGGTCAGTTAAGATGTCTGTTTCTTCCGTGTGCTCCAAGCGGCTTTGCTCTAACTGCCGCTGGTAGTTTTCCAAAGCTTCGCGGGCTTTTTGTACGTTTTCGTCATTAGCCAGCACTTCGGCTTTGGCGTTGCGAATAGCCGAGTTTGTCTCCACCAAAAGCCCCATGATTTTATCGTTTTCTTCATTATACTTTGCGGCAATTTCGTCAAGATTTTTTAGAGACTCTTCTGCGGCGGCCAGCCTGTCTTTTTGACGTTCCGTTTCTAGAATTAGTGCCTGTTCTTTTTCCCGGGCGGCAATTAAGGTTTCTTCTGTGGCTTGACGTTTGCTGCGTAAGTCCTGCTTTTGCTCGGTCAATTCTTCCAGGTTTGTTTGCAGCTCGGCTACTTTTTGCTTCAACTCTTCCAGCTGACGCGCACGGCCAATAATACCCGCAGATTGGCGGTTTGTGCCGCCGCCTGTAATGGCACCGCCGGGGCTTAGCCGCTCGCCGTCAAGGGTTACAATTTTATGGGAGTACTTGTATTTTTTGTTGAACGCCATTGCGTTGTCCATAGTATCCATAACAAGAACATCGCCCAGCAATTGAGCAATTACCTGGGCATATTCTTCATCGTACGTTACAAGGCCGGATGAAAGGCCTATAAACCCGGGTTCATTGGCAAACTTAGCAACATCCATGGTTCTGCCTTTTGCGGCAGTAAGGGGCATGAAGGTGGCGCGCCCGCCGCGGGTTTCTTTTAACATGTTTATGGCCAGTTTAGCGTCGCTTTCCTGTTTGGTTACAATATTTTGCGCCGCGCCGCCAAGTGCCGTTTCTATTGCAATTTCGTACTTTTGCTCTACACCGATAAGTTCGCTAATCGCGCCGCATATGCCGGAATAATTCGGGTCTGTGGCTTTTTTGCGCAATACGGTTTTTACGCTTTGGTAAAAGCCTTCCTGTTGGGCTTCCAGCTCGGAAATGACGCGGTGGCGGCCACGGGCTACGGTAAAAGCCTCCTGAACCCGGCGCAATTCCTGGTCTAGTGCCTGGTTTTCTTCCACCAGCTGTCTGTAGGCAGACGTATAGGCCTCTACACTGGCTTTTATCCGGTTTAAGTTAGACTGGCATTGCTGCAATGCCTCTTTGGCTTCCTGCTCTGCTTGCTTATGCTCTTCAATTTTCGTGTCATGGTGCATTATTTCGTTGTCTAACTGCTCTTTTTCGTCCTCTAGGCGAAGATAGGCATTTTCGGCCTCGGTTACACTTGCGCGGCTGTTGGCACTGACTGTTAATGCGTCCATAATCGCCTGATTGTGCGCTTCAAGCTCGGCAGAGCTTTCCCGCATTAAATCTTCCATTTGAGCAGAAAGCTTTAAGTGCTGGTCCAGTTCATTATTTAGCTCATCCAGTTTTGCCTGGGCGGCATTTTTTGCTTCTTCTTCCTTTTGACGTTCGGCAGATTTGCTTTGCAAAGCAGCTTCCCGTTTTTCAACTTCACTTTTTAAACGCGCCTGCTCTGCTGTAAGCTGCCCCAATTTACTTTCTAAAAGCTTGTTGTCGCCCTCGCTTTTTTCCAGTGCAGTAGTAACTTCCAGCAATACTTCAGTTGCACGGCGGTATTCCAAGTCCGATTTTGCGGCACGGCTTTTAAGCCCCTCGCCTGCAAGGCGGGCTTCTCCAAGTAATCTGGCTCCGTCTTGGAATTGTTCCGTGCCATGCTTCAAAGTTTCTTCGATATGGGCAAGCTCTGAATCAATTTTGGCGATTTCCTCCAAAGATATGCTTATGTGAACACTCTTATATTCGTCACGCAGCGTTAAATAACGCTTGGCTTCTTCTGCCTGGCCTTCCAGCGGCACAAGCTGCTCTTCCAAGTCTAAAATAATATCGTCTACACGCTCGCGGTTTTGCTTTTCTTTTTCCAGTTTAGACATTGCTTCGTTGCGGCGGGTTTTAAATTTACCAATTCCAGCAGCTTCTTCAAAAACCAAACGCCTGTCCTCGGAACGCAAGCTTAATATTTCGTCAATTCTACCCTGCCCTATTATGGAATAACCGTCGCGGCCTACGCCCGTATCCATAAACAGCATTTGAATATCCTTCAAACGGCACTGTTCGCCATTTATGGAATACTCGCTTTCCCCGGAACGATACACTCGCCTGGCAATGGTAATTTCAGGGAACTCTAATGGCAGTTTGCCGTCGCTGTTGTCTATGCGCATCACAATTTCCGCATAACCAAGTGGCCGTCTGTGGGCCGTTCCGGAAAAAATTACATCTTCCATTTTACCGCCGCGCAACTGCTTGGCACTTTGTTCACCCAATACCCAACGCAGCGCGTCCGCAATATTTGACTTGCCGCTGCCGTTTGGGCCAACTACCGCATTAAGCCCCTCAGAAAGGTCTAACTGGGTACGATCCGCAAAGGATTTGAAGCCCGTAAGTTCTAATCGTCTTAGATACATGAAATTTCTCCAATTATTTTATTACTGGTCTAGCATTACCTGTAGATTATGCTATAATAGGTGTAAGAACGCAAGAGCAAAAAATACACATCACACAGGAGGCGGTTTTATGGTAAAGTTTTTGGCAGGCCTAAAAGGCGAAGGCAAAACCCGCAAACTCATTGACATGGCCAATGAAAACGTAAAAATCACAGACGGAAATTTGGTGTTTATCGACGACGATATACGTCATATTCATGACTTGCACAGGGACATCAGGTTTGTAGAAACACAAAAAGGGCTTTTGGCAAACTATCGCGAATTGATTGGTTTTATACTGGGAATCCTATCTCAAAACAGCGATATTACACATATTTATGTAGATGGCTTAAGCAACATCATCGGCAACATTTGCGACATTACACCAGAAACGGAAGATTTGATTAAGCTCAAAAAACGTTTAGATCTGCTTTCCCAAAAGGAAAACGTTGGGTTTACAATAACCATTCACTGCAACAAGGAAGACCTGCCGGAAGAAATTAAAGAGGCGTTGTTATAAAATACAAGGCTGTCGTATTAGCCCGAAAACGATAATTTCCTAATGCTCCGAATCGATGATTGCCTTCGGCACTAATTGATAGTCGCTATAGGAAATTATCGTTTTCTTGCTTACGAGACAGCTTCGTTTTCTTTACATACTACCTAAACGCTTTCGCCACTACATCCATTTCCTTTGGAATGTTAATATGCTGCGGGCAAATGGATACACACGCGCCGCATTTTACACAGTCGTGGGCATGGGAACCATTGGC
>WQTQ01000128.1 GCA_009786175.1 Bacillota bacterium
TGGCAGGGCGGGGGCAAAGTTGCCAGCGGCATGGTTGCCTGCGCGCGCCTGGACGCAAAATGCGCTATGATGGGCTGCGTTGGCGACGATATTTTTGGCAAATTTATCGTTAATGACTTTAAGCTTCACGGAATTGACACATCGGCCCTTAAAATTCAGCAGGGGGATACATCTTCCCTGTCTGTGGTTTTAAGCGAATCTGCGGCGGGGAGCCGCACTATTTTGCATAAAGGCGGTACCACGCCCCGATATACCAACGATGATATGGACGCAGACTTGATTCGTTCCGCAAAATATCTTTTCATCTGCCAGGCAGACAGCGTTGTAAACTACGCCGTGGATATAGCCCGGGAAGTGGGGGTAAAAATATTTATAGACGCGGACGGTTATTCCGAAGCTATTATGAATATGCTGCCGAAGATTGATATTTTTGTGGGGTCAAGCTATTTTTACAACGAGCTGTTCGGCGATGACAAATACGAAGAAAACTGCCGCAAAATAATGAGCATGGGGCCGCAAGTTGCATTGTTTACATTGGGCGGCAAGGGCTGCATTGGCGCAAGCGAAGAAGGCTTCTTCAAGCTTCCCGCCTTTGCCGTAGACGTTGTGGACACGGTGGGCGCAGGGGATGTTTTCCATGGGGCGTTTCTGGCGGGGCTGCTTAAAAAATACTCTGTGGAAGAAGCCGCAAGGTTTGCAAGTGCTGTGGCGGCCATAAAATGCACGCGCATCGGCGGCAGGGCAGGCATACCGGACACAAAAACCGTACTGCGGTTTCTACAGGATGGGTTTATCGATTATACAGACATTGACGCACGTGTAAAATACTACGAAAGAGGGCTGGAACATGCATACGAAAAATAAAGTACGTGAAATGTTTGAGCAAGGGAACGGAATTTTACGGCTTTTGCCAAACTTTGTTGCTTACAAGTTTTCCAAGCCCGGGTTTAGGCTAAAACTTCACCCGGACGATTATTACAGCTTTGGTATGAATAATGGGGCCATAAAAGAGCGGCTGCTTTCATCTGTAATGCAAAGCCGCAGCAGCTATGTGGATACCGGTGATAATCCCGTTTCCCTGCTGGAAGTTGTACAGGAACTTGGCGCGGAAATAATAGGGAACGAACTAATGGAAAAACACGGTACATGGCCAATCCATGCAAAATTTTTTGACTATGGGGAGCCATTATTCCATCACCTTCACCTGGATTTTGACGCTGCCGCCCGTGTAGGGCAGCTTGGCAAGCCGGAAGCCTACTACTATCCGCCCCAGATGAATAACTACCCCGGCACATTCCCTCACACGTATTTCGGCTTCGACCCTTCAACCACAAAGGAAATGGTACGGGAGCGGCTGCTGGATTTTGAGAACAGAGACATGCGCATAACCGAACTTAGCCGCGCTTTCCGTTTACAGCTGGGAACGGGCTGGTTTATACCAGGCGGTGTACTGCACGCCCCCGGTTCTTACTGCACTTACGAGCCCCAGTGGAATTCATCTTCCGGTGCGATATACGAGAATGTTACGGCAGGGGAAGTCAATTCCATGGACGGTATACGGCGCAGTTGCCCGGAAGATAAACAAAACGACATGGATTACATCATGAGTCTCATTGACTGGGAAAAGAATGTTGACCCTCATTTTAAAGAAAAATACTTCCGGCCGCCGGTAATTTGTGTAGATGAAGCAACCCATACGGAGAAATGGATAACCTACAACAACCCGTATTTTTCTGCTAAAGAATTAACAGTTTACCCAGGTCAAACCGTGACTATTAAAGATGAGGCCGCATATGGCTGCGTATTTGTACAAGGCCACGGGAGGTTTGGCTGCTTTGACGCGGAAACTCCCACGATGATCCGCTTTGGCCAACGCACGGCAGACGAATACTTTGTAAGCGAACAGGCTGCGAGAAAAGGCGTAACTATTTGCAACCCGTCACAGTTTGAGCCAATTGTAATACTAAAACACTTTGCGGATAATTGTACAATGTTGTAAACATTGACATGCCTTGCATTAATTTACACGTAAACCTTAGCAAATTCATACTACCCCCTGATATAACATTGACCAATGTTATATCAGGGGGTAGTTTTAAAATTGCTTTTTTGTGCTATCTTAGTGCAAACATCATAAAATCCTAATTTTCCTGTATTGCCGATAATATATAAAGATAATTTTAACAGTCTTTCGGCATAAAATGCGGACAAAACAGGCAATGCTACACAACTTGTGCGCGAAAAGACGGAACAAAAACAATAAAAATACACAGTGAAACCACTTGAAAAATGCATTTAGCAATGATAATCTGACCATATATAAGAATCCTGCAAGGTTAATAAGAGAAAAGCCACAATTGTAGAAGATAATAGCGGTTGTGGCAGCAGCGAATCATAAATAAAAATGTAGACCGGTTACTCAAAGGAGGGATGCGTAAAGGCATGAAAAAGTCGGATGCCGCATATCCGACGAATGCGGCTGAAAACAGAGAGCTACAACTCTATAATAAATGTGGCAAAACTAATCAAAGGAGAAATGAGATGCGAACAACGTTTAAAGAGTTTACGGCTTTGTTACTGGCATTTGTATTAATAATTGGTACAATGACATTAACATTATCAGCATCAACTGCCTACGAACCTTCGCAAGAATTACCGCCAGGTGTTCCTATTCCGGTTTGGAATATGGCAGACGAAATCTATGATATGGCCGATGGTTCAACATTTACACAGGCAGGTCCTCTTAAAAATGGCGGCGACGCGACATTAACAGTCCGGCATAATGTTGTTATCAACGAAGTGCATGGCTGGGCAGATTTAGCCAGAACCGTCACCGCAGTAGAGGTTACACGTCCGGCTGCTACAGATGGATTAGTACTTTGTCCTGAATATCTTGGGCTGGAACCCGGTGAAATTTACATTTGGGAAATTACCGGACAACGTACAGGTGCAAACCATCGTGCAGCCTTTGGCACTGTTAATTCCGCCGGGGTAACAACAATGAACGGAGCGGCGGTTACACCTGCCCCCAATAATCATCCTACGCGCCCCGGGTTTTTCTCTCTGCGCAGAACAATCACACATACCGATGCAATTGAAGCTTACAGGTTTTATGGCGTAGCGGCCACAGGTGCTAACCCTGCGGCGGCGGCCGGTGATTTTGTAGTTTATGAAATAACCGTGCAAAGGGCAAATTCCTTTGTACTTTTCCAAACCGACTTTAGCGACGGCACCACCGGCATTGTAACCGGTGGCCATTCGGCAGGGTTCTCCGGTATCGTACCGGATACCCAAGACCCGACCAACAATGTCTTCCGTGCAGAAATACCACCCGGCATAGGAGGAAACTGGTGGGGCTTTAACATTGACGGAGGCGACTTACAAGGCCCGACAGGTGCCACATACCGTGCAACCTTTGTTGTAAGAAGAGCAGCCGGACCCGCTGTAAATGCCAGACTCAGACTGGCTACACAGACCGGGGGCGTAGTAAGCAACTGGGACATTGCGGGGCATTCCCAACAACTGGGTACCGACTGGACAACATATACCATACAGCCGTTTGCGCTTGAGCCGGGTGTTGGTGTTGCAGCGTTCCAACTTATCAGAAACAGCGAAACTTGGTCCGGCACTATGGAACTTGATTCGGTAATAATTGAAGTTATCGAAGCCCCTGCCGAGGAAGTAGTAGGCCGTTGGGAACCAAATGACACCCTTCCGTCTTTGGCGCAGCGTTACAGCGGTTTCTTTACAATAGGTAATATTTTGGATTCCGTGCCATCAGGCCAGCTTGCAGAAATGTTTGTATATCAATACAACTCTATTACTGCAGAAAATGCAATGAAACCTGTCAGCCTAAGCCCCGCCAGAGGTGTATTCACCTTTGACCATGCGGATGCTTTTGTAGATTGGGCTTTATCCCATGATATTGAAGTAATTGGTCATGCCTTGCTTTGGCATTCACAGTCGGCCAGGTGGCTTACCAACAATGATGACGGCACTCCGGCCACCCGTGCCGATGCCAGGGCAAACCTGGAGAAATTTATCACCGAAGTAGCCGGGCATTTTTCCGGACGGGTTGCTGCATGGGACGTAGCCAACGAGGTATTTACCAACAACGGCGGCTCCGGAGCTTGGCATGCTAATATGCGCACCAACTCTCCTTGGTGGATTGCCTATAACAATGGGCGTGACGCCGCCGCAGGCGAACAGCCTTGGGACTTTGTCTATGACGCTTTTGTATTTGCCCGCTTAGCCGACCCATACACCACGCTCATATACAATGACTTCAACTGTAACTCTCTGCCCAAAGCCCGCAACATGAGAGACATGACCAACGAACTTAATGCAAAATGGGCCACAGATACAGATAACAATTACCAAGCCGGAGACTTTACAGGCACTCATGTAGAAATCGTCGAGGCATATCTTGCAGCCGGCGGCCGCTTGTTAATTGAAACCCTTGGTTTGCAATCCCACCACAACGCAGGTACTCTTATCAACCATCCAAATCCGGAACAAAACTGGGTTGTAAGAAATGCCCTTGAAATTTATGCACAAATTCCCGGCATAACCCTTGCAATTACCGAACTGGATATTACCAACCACGCAGGTTTCGCGTACGATCCCGTACATCAGGAGAATCAATATAGGGAACTGTTTGAACTTCTGTTGGAATTTTCGGATATTATCGACCGCGTAACCTTCTGGGGCACAAATGACGTTCAAAGCTGGAGAGGCCCACAAAACCCAACTCTCTTTGCCAGACCCACGTCTTACAATCCTTACTTCCGCGCAAAGCCGGCATTCCATACTGTAGCGGCTCTTCCGCCAACACAGCAGCCTCAGACAGGCGTTATCTACTCATTGGCAGAAGACGCTCTCTTCCAGGCACTTGATCGCGGCCCTGTAACAAACAGTGATTTTTATGCCAATCCATGGCTTGCAGTTTCAGGCGGGCCTACCCTTACGATTATAGAAAACCCGTCCAACCCGGACAAACATTCTATTTTAGTAGAAAACAGGGCGCAAGCTTTCTATGCGGTTGACGTTTTATTCGCCCATGCAATGATTCCCAACGGCACTTATTCAATAAGTGTATCAGGCAGGCTTGCCGCGCCTCACACCGCCAATAGAACAATGCAGATTGCACGCCCCGATGCCAACTGGTCTGCATTTGCCAACTCCAATGTTACCATCCCTGCAGGTCAGGTAAATTGGACCATCAACCACACCTTTACACGGGAAGTATTGGTAAATGACTTCTTTAGTGGAGCCCAACCCGGCGCAAGAATACGCGCAGGCGGCACCGGTGCTGCACAATTGCAGTGGGGATTCATCATTGACAGCATTGAAGTTATACGCCTTACCGTAGGCGACGGTGTCTTTACTCCTCCGGGGTTTGACCTTAACGAGCGTTCTCTTGCAGGCACATTTGCAGACCGCTTCTATGTGGGTAACATCTGGAGTACAAACGCCAGAATGAACCTGCATAATACCCAACAAGGCTTTATGCATCACTACAACGCCGTTACCGCAGAAAATGCCCATAAAGTTGACCACGTTCTTGCCGCAGCCGCCAATGCATGGAACTTTACCTGGGGCACAGCCGACTATATTGTAAACTGGGCCGAAGCTAACGACCTTGCAATGGTCGGGCATACTTTGGCATGGCATTCTCAATCCCGTCCATGGCTTACACATACGGTAGTTGGCGGTCAAGCCATACCCGTAACCCGCGCACAGGCCATCTACAACATGCGCCGTTTCATCAGCACAGTGGCAGGCCGTTATTCGGGCAGGATGTATTCATGGGATGTACTCAACGAGGCAATAAGATCCTGGATGCCATATTATGGGGAAGACGGATGGGCAGCCAATCCCGACTGGCGCGCACATTTACGCGTACCAACCAACACTCAAACCCGTTGGTACCATGCCTTTGCAAACGGTGCAGATGAAGCCGCAGGCGAATGCGGAACAGACTTTATCTATTACGCATTCAAATTTGCGCGCATGTACGACCCGTTCGCAATCCTCTACTATAACGATTACAACGAAGATGCACCGGGCAAGCGTGAAGCCATTGCTCATATGATCGAAGATTTAAATAACCGCTGGGCGCACGATCTAATCAATAACCACGAAGCCGTGCCGGAAGGCGAAGAATACACCGGACGCTTGCTAATTGAAGCCATGGGTATGCAGTCCCACTACCATATAAGAGGATGGACTACAAGCTTAGAAAACATCGAAGCCGCCATCCAGCGTTATATTGGGCTTGGACTAAGAGTAAGTATTACCGAGCTTGACATAACCATATGGGGTCAGGGTACAACAGGAACAATAGAAGAAAACGGCTACACCGTAGAGCAATTACTCGGTTATCAAGCCGAAAGGTATGCGGCACTATTTAGGTTGTATATGCAGTATGCCGACGATATTGGACGCGTTACGTTCTGGGGTAAGGCAGACAATCAAAGCTGGCGCGCAAGCGGTTTGCCGCTGCTCTTTGATGCACTGCTTCACACCAAATCCGCTTTCCATGCAGTTATGGACGCATTTGATGACGTAGGGCCCGCAACCAACATTTCACGTCCGGTAGTTACCAACACCGCAATGCACTCCGACGCCGTTGCACGCCCCGGTTTGAATTTTGTCACCGAACCGGACGAGCCGTTTGCAGTGCAGTTCCTGGCAAGCCAAAACAACAATGCACCTTTACTATGGAGCGTTGAAGGCAACTTGCCTCCAGGCCTTAGAATGATCGCAAGAACCGGCGCGATAATCGGCACACCTGAAGTTGAAGGCGTATTCCACTTCAACGTTATTGCAGAGAATACCCTTTATTCTTCCGAACCGGTACAGGTTACAATTACTGTAGGCGAACCGCCGCAACAAAACATGGTAATATGGTCGCTGCAAACCTGCGAGACTATCCAAGCCTTGGAACATGGCGAAGTAACCGGTTTTGGTGCAGGCGTACCACTTGTACGCGCAGGCCCGCCGATAATGACAATTGTTGAAAACCCCGCCGACACTTCTCTAAATGCCGTTCAGTTATCAGGCAGAAGTGCAAACTGGCACGGTGTTGACATCCTGTTCTCTAACCTATTGGGCAGAGGCATGCGTCCTGATATTCACGAATACACACTTACAATAATTGCGCGCAGACTAACCCCTGAAACAGGAAACGTGCAGCTTCAAATTGCCCGCAACGAAGGGCCGTGGGATTCGTTTGCCATGTCCAACACCACAACGGCAGCCGGTGAAACATTTACAATTGAATGGCTTGTTGACGCAGACTTAATTGGCGGCAGCAATATCCGGATTCAATCCCCTAACACAACAATGAGTTTTGTAATAGACGAGATTAAGGTAGTCCGTACCGGTGAATACGTTGGGCTTCCTGTAATTTCATTGTATCCAAACGGCCAACCGGGCGTAACATCTACCGAAATAGAAATACGCCTATCCCATGCCCATCAAGGACCGGCATTAACATTAGGAAATGTCACGCTTGACGCCGGGCTTACAGGTGCCGTTGCCACATCTTTAACAAGAGTAAGCGACACTGTGTATACATTGGCCGTAAGCGGTGTAAACACAATGGGCAGAGTTATTGTAAGCATTGACAGCCCGTATGTGTCAGACAGGTCAGCAAGTGCGGTTCTGTTCCATTCAAGCATTACAGAAGTACCACTTGGACCAACAGTTTTAAGAGACTTAAATTCACCAACCGGTTATACCGTACAGTTTGTACTTGAAAACCATACTGCATCTGTTGTAGCGTTGCAAGGCGAGTTAATGATGCAGCACTATACAAACCGTCCGCCGTTTAACGTTGCCAACCCAATGGTACCCTATACGCCGCACGAGTTTAGACCGGGGTTATTCCCAAGCAGGGCAGCAGGTGTTTACAGCCAGCGCATGGTTGAAATAGGTGAGGGCTTGTTCTTTGCAGAACTGCCACTGCCGGGCGGTGCAATGAAATACTGGCACTTAGTAGACGGCGTACGTCTTCCGGATGCACACAATATGCCGCATCTATCAAACTACCATAGGCCAAGACTAAACATTAACCAGGCGTACAGCGTAATATTTGTACCGTTTGATGCCGAAAGGCAAGACCCGCGCAACAACCGCGACATTGAACGCCCACGCGACAACCCGGCAGAGCGCGGACAGGTTGTATCCGTAAGGTTTGACAGTGACTTCCCGGTAGTTCAAACTCCTAACTCACACCCGGGCATGTTGCCGTATGTAGGTGACGCATTTGGTTGTCTTCTTATCTACTTGCCACCGGGGCACGATCCAAACCGTGCAGAGCCTTATCCGGTAATTTACCTCTCACACGGCCATTGGGACGGCCACATCGACTGGATTAACGGCGGTGCTGTTCCAGAAATTATGGATAACCTAATTTACCTGGGTTATATAGAGCCAGCCATAGTGGTAAGCATAAACAACTCCAGACACAACCTTGGTTTTGTAACTGCAAATGCAAGGCTTGACTTGTTTAACAGCATAATGCCAACAGTAGAATACCTGTTTAACGCATCATCAAACGCAAATCAGCGTGCAGTTGCAGGATATTCCATGGGCGGTTCATTTGCCAACAACATTCTGATGAATAATGCCCACGATGTTCATTACTTCGGCTTCTTTAGCGGAGGGGGAACCGGCACGGCATTGGCAAACGCAGTAGGCGGCGAATACACAACAATAGTAGCCGGCGGCGGATATTTCCAAAACTACGCATTCCTAAATACCATAGAAAATTACGCACCGGGCGTAGTTGGTGTTTACCGTGTACCGGGCGGGCATGACTTGCACGCATGGGCGCAGTTATTCACAATTATGGCAAGAGATTATTTGTGGACACCACAAGAATTGCAACTTCCGGTATTCAGTTTCGACATCTTTAACAACGGCGAAGGCGGCAGCCCAAGCAGGCCAAACCCAGGCTTAGCGGCGGCAGGCATAATCCGTATGTGGACACAGCTTGACGGCGTAAACACACCTGTTTACCTTGCGGCTGCAGACACCATCGAAGCCCTTGACCAAGACGGCGAGTGTGCAGAAGATTTTGTACGCGTAGGACGTGTATGGCAAGACGGTACGGGCTGGTTGAACTACTTT
>WQTQ01000129.1 GCA_009786175.1 Bacillota bacterium
CAAAGGCAAGTGCCGCACCTGCCACTCTTGTGCCGTCCCGTAATTGATGCGGCTCGGTAAGTTCGCCATAGTAAAACACTATCGCAATTACAATTACCACAAGTGCGCATAGTGCGATAAACAGCGAAAGCAACAGCTCTCTTTTCTTGGAAACCGGCTCTTCGGTAATAATTTTTGTGGAAATGATAATAACTGCAAATGTAATTGCCAGTGACGCAAGAACATCCGATAAATAATGCACACCAAGGTACAACCGCGAGAATGCGACAAGAATAACCAATGTGATCAAAACGATCTGAAAAATTCGCCGCTTTACCTGAACACCCAGCGCGCCAAGATATGCTGTTGCGTTGGCTGTATGCCCGCTTGGGAACGCATATCCTGTGGCGGCATAGGTCGCGCCGCCTACCGGGCTAAATGTAGGGTCGGCCACCCAGGGGCGCGGGATGCGGGTTAGAATTTTTAGCCCTTGTACAATAAGACCGGACAGGAAAAATGCAATGCCAAGCACATACGCCATGCGCTTGTTTATGCACCAGAATACCACGCAGAATACTACAATCAGCAGCATTTCCTCCCCAAACCGGGTGACCAGCCCGAAGAAAGTATCCCAAAACGGTGTGCGGATGCTTTCGAGTCTCCATAATAGATTCATGTGCGTCTCCTTAAATTAGTTTGTTTATTATGTACATTCTATATGTGTGGGGCTGTGTGTCAATAAAAAAAATAAGTTGACTCGATTTTCGAGTCAACTTACTTTGAAGTGTATCACTTTTAGCCACAGGAACCATTGTCTCCTACACTGTCGCTTCTTTTTTCGTAGGAAGCAATTCTCATTGTAAAAATGCACACACAGGGGAAAATCTAATATTGTAGTAAAATTGCTGACCGGAACCAACAATCACTTGCTTTGCTCAAAGTTCGCCGCAACGTTTTATAGCTTCAAGAACAACAGCTTTGCCTAACCCCATCTTTCTATAGTCTGGGTCAGTTGCTACCGGCTCTACATAGCAATAAAAATCACCTTTGCGATACCAAATGGTGCAGTGAGAAGCATAATTATTATCCGGTGCAACTACCGCCATAACCAAACGTGGGTCAGCCATAGGGCAGTTCCGGCAGTCTGCCATGCTTATAAACGAAATCTCCTTTTTTTTGAACAACTTTGTATACGATAATTAGTGCTTTTGTAATATGACATATAGTTGTCATATTAGGTGTTGTATGATGAAAGAAAAATGGAGGATTCATCATGGATAATATACAAGCATTTTATCATCATCTTGTCCAAAAGGGAAAGAAGCAGGATTATATAGAAGCAAGCAAAAAGCTAATGGACAACTTCTATGCTACATTAGGAGATGAATCGCCGTCTTCCGAAGTGATTGATAAGTTTGTAAGAAAAAGATGGAGCGGATATGTCAGCAGGGACAGGGCGACATATCAAATCTTGAACGACTATGCAGATTTTTGCAAAACAGTATACCCTTTGTTTTCCAACGCCTTCCGCGAACATATCCGTGAAACCTTTGAAGGCGAAGCGAAAAAGGCGACAAGAGTTTATAAAAACGCGATTGCGTATATTCCGCAAGATACAAAAATCGATCCCTTTTTTCTCGGCAGACTAACTAATGAAGAATTTGTGGAAGCGTTCAAGTCTTTGCAAAGTGTAATATTCTCCGTATATGAAAACATTGAACGCAGCGCACCCTTTGATTGGGGATGGCCGGGCTGGCAAGCCATCACGGCGGAAGGTATAAATCAAAACCGGGTGATGATGTTTCTTGACGCATTGACTGGCAGCGGTCGTTTGGACAGCGATGTTTTGATAGTGGATAAAAAGCGTTTCGGCGGATACGATATTTGCAAGCCGATTGCTAAAGCAAAACAAATGCTTAAAGGGTTCGTGGATATGGGGTTTTGTATCGAAGATTTAGATAATAAACGATCCCCTGTATTTACTGTGTCATACCCCAATATTTCAAACCTTATCACCGTCCTTTGCGCTTATTTCAAGAACAGGCACAGTGATTGCCGCGTTTTCTCATATCGCTTTGTTGAAGACCCTGCCGCGCATATCCGCGAGGTATTTTTCTTAGCAAAAACAGACGGTGAACCCGAAAATATACGAAAGATTTATTATTGGATTTACGATGAAGCGGTTAAACATGGATTTATCCCAATGGGTTACGAAAATATGGGTTGCTATGTGTATAAAAAGGGTTCAAAGAAGTGGTTGCTTTTGGGCAGCGGTCATTCATACCATGAAGATGACTTTTTACACAGCCCTAACTACACACTGGCAGCAAAAGTCAAATTTAATAACGTTTTCCGAACCCATCCCGAAAAAATAAACGATTTAATGAAGAGATTTCCCGAATCTTTCGGCCGCCCGTGGACGTCTTGGTGCTTCAAATGCAAACCAAATGAAGTTAATTGTAAAAATGCTATTATTTATATTAAGGAGAATCGAAAGTTCCATCACTGCGGAGTAAAGAGCTATTTATATTTTCACGACCCTAGTTTTGAGGATGTGAAGGCGATACTCGAATTGTATAAATTGGAGAACAATATAAAACCAATGTAGGTTAGGATCATGTATGGAAAAAGTAAAAATTCTTGATATAGAAAACGATGGTATGGGCTTAGCTGTAGAAGATAAATACTTATATGTGCGTTGCAACCGTTCCATATATAAATATGATTTAACCGATATGCAGATAATAACTGAAAATACTATTACGGTCTTTTTGTTGACCCACGAAATATCAGCCATAAGAGTATCTATACCGCATTTCCGACCCTTACCCGGGAAGAAGTCAAATTTCCCCTTCAGCATGAGTCTTTCAGCTGGAAATACAGCGTAGAGCCGGGTAGTTTTTTGCTCCTGGCCTCTTGTAGAATATTGTTTGTCCTGCAAATGCTAAATAGGTACATTGCCTATACTTTAGGACAAATAAAATCAACTTCTGACCACCTGATGCAAAAATCACATCCAGGTTCTTCTCCTATCGGAACACAAGCTAAGCAACCTTCTGGCGGCGCATACATAGGCATAGAAATAAACCACTCCACTCCATATCTATCAACTACATCGGCTGCGTACGGACTCCAAGGACGGGGACCGGCCGGTTCCCCCCTACCGTCTTCATCCAATACTGCTTGAGCAATATATTGGACTTCGCCTTCCGTTTCAACTTCCAAACAGGCTTTTAGCCTCATATGATGAAAATTCGTTTTTGACGATGTTTCATATGCTTTGGCTTCCTCGGCAGACATTTCAAATATCGAATAAAAATGTTCACCGTTTAGTGTTAATATGTCGTATCCATGATGGGGGACTTCATTTGCTTCTTGTATCTTTAGTCAATACATATAATCATGTTTCGTTACATGGACAATATTTTTACATTTCGTATAGAATATTTTCAATCAAAACGTAACGAAAGGTGATGTAATTATGTGCAAGGAATTTATTTTATTTGACGGCGGCACTGCCGCGGATTTATACATCGAAAGCGGGGATTGGGACGGCGCGGCAATCGCACTGAACGCGTTGCAAAACGACATAGAAATGGTGAGTGGCGTCAGGCCGCAAGCAGTTAATTCTATTAGTTCGCCCGGCAACGGGATGGCGGTAATTGTAGGGACTATAGGAAAAAGCGCGACTATAAATAAGCTGGCGGCAGACAGCAAAATTAACATAACAAATATCCAAAACAAGTGGGAAAGTTACCTGCTTCAAGTTGTTGACAACCCTTTCGACGGCGTGGAATCTGCTCTTGTTGTGGCGGGCAGTGATAAGCGTGGTACAATTTTTGGCATATACGAAATTAGCAGAATGATTGGCGTATCACCGTGGGTGTGGTGGGGGGACTGTGTGCCGGAGCGCAAAAGCCGTGTATCATTTCCCGCAGACTTCCGGGTAGAGCAGGGGGAGCCATCTGTAAAATACCGGGGGTTCTTCTTAAACGACGAGGCCCCAAGCTTGTCCGGCTGGATGTCTAAACACTTCCCAAAAGTGGCTAACCCGCAAGCAACACAAGGGTGCGGCAACCAATTTTATACAAAGGTGTTTGAGCTTTTGCTGCGCCTAAAAGGTAATTATTTGTGGCCTGTAATGTGGAATAATTCGTTCCATACAGATGACCCGCAAAATACAGTTTTGGCAGATAAATACGGCGTTGTAATGGGAACATCCCACCACGAGCATATGACCTGTGCGGACAAGGAATGGAACTGGTCAAAACTTGGGGATTGGAATTATGCCACAAACCGCGAAAATATTTATAAATTCTGGCACAAAGGCACAGAGGAACGGAAAAATTACGAATCGATTATAACTCTTGGAATGCGTGGGCAGGCGGATACATCCATACTTGGCCCCAACGCCACGTTGAAGGACAACATGGACTTGATGCAGAAAGTGCTTACAGACCAGCGGGAGATTATAGGAAATGTATTTGGCGCAGGTGATGGCGCGCCGCAAATGCTTGCCTTGTACAAGGAAGTTGAGGCCTTCTACTACGGTGACGGCACTAATAAATTACATGTACCGGAAGATGTTACCCTAATGCTGTGTGACGATAATTTTGGCAACCTTCGCACATTGCCAACAGACGAGATGTTAAAACGCCCCGGCGGTTTTGGCATGTATTACCACTTCGATTACCGTGGCTGGCCAATAAGCTACGAGTGGATAAATCAGACGCCGCTGTCAAAAATTTGGGACAACATGACAAGAGCATACGAAGGCGGCATCCGTCAAATTTGGATTGTAAATGTTGGTGACTTAAAGCCGATGGAACTTCCGCTGGATTATTTTATGGCTCTTGCATACGACTACGAGACTTGGAAAGAGCCTAACAAAACCAAGGAATTTACCCAAAAGTGGGCAGCGCGGGAATTTGGGCCGGGCGTTGCCGAAGAAACCGAAAAAGTTATAAGCGGATATTTGAAAATACTTGGTGCCCGCAAAGTGGAAGTTGTGCATGCGGATACTTTTAGCCTGAATAATTTTGACGAAGCCAATCGCGTTCTTGGCAATTTTGAGCAAATTGTGGCAAAGGCAGAATCAATTTACGACAGCTTGCCGGAGCATAAAAAAGCCGCCTTTTACCAGATGGTATTGTACCCTGCCCGTGGCGCGTTAAATGTGTACAAAACTCAAATTTACGCTGCTTGGAGTTTAAACTTGGCAGAAAAAGGCGATTTGGCCGCTAACGAATACGCCATGTTGGCCCGTGAGGCGTTCGCGAGAGACGCGGCGGAAACAGAATACTACAATACAAAACTTTCCGGCGGGAAGTGGGACGGCATAATGCGGCAAAACCACATGGGGTATACCGCGTGGAACAGCCCCCACATTCACGTCATTCCCGAAACAATGCCACCTGTAGGCGAGGTACTGCCAGACGAAGCACTGCCACAACCAACATGTGAAGCGGTAACTCACCCGGTACTTCCCAACGTTCCGCCAAATACCTATGTGGAAACTTGCGGCTACGTTTCCATTAACCCGGCTAAATTCGCAAAAAGCACACCCTGCGGTAAAGGTGAATGGACAGTAATTGACGGCTATGGGCGCGAGTTTGACAGCGTAAAAGTAATGCCGGGCACCGTTTCATTTGCGCCAGACGAAGAATCGCCCACGTTGGAATATAAGTTTCTCATACAAAACCCTGCTGTGTACACAGTAAATATTTTTATCGCGCCAACAAATAACCCGTACCATTTTACGGTAAAGCCCCTTGCGGAACAATTGCGCTTCTCCGTACAGGCAGACGATGGCGAAGTTGTAACAGTAAGCGGGGTACCGGAGGAATTTGACGTAGGCCACGGTTATTCATGGTCCCTTGGGGTAATGGACAATGTACGCATTGTTCCCGTGCCCGGCCCGCTGCAATTGGCCGAAGGCCTTCACAGTTTGCGTATTTACGCGGTAGACCCGGGGGTTGTTATAGAAAAAATTGTAATTGCCCCGGCAGAAGAAAAGCAAACGTTAGTGTGCGGAAGCCCACTGACAAGCCATTGTATGGGTGCGTATTTTGGCCCACCGGAAAGTGCTTTTGTCGAGCTTACCCCCTGATATCAGGGGGTAAGCTCGACATTTTTACTCCCGTTCTACGCGGATTTTATACTGTGTCTCTGTGGTATGATCCTCCGCTTTTGAATTTAGCACAAGTGTACTGACTTTTTCAGGGGTTACTGTCCGCCAAACGGTGTCATCAATTAAAACATCGTCAACGTACACTAAGCCGCTGATTTTCCACGGTGTGGCTTTCATTTCAATTTTTTCTGCGTTTTTCGGTATGAAAAGTGTGTACTCTTTCCCTTCGGAGCTAAAATCCGGTACAAGCCGCCCCCGGCTAAACTCCAGGCTTTTCAAATTTGGGTTAGAATCGTAACTGTTAACGCCGTTAGGTTCCCGTGTGTTTACATTAATGCCAAAAATGCCGCCTACAAAATTGTCTTTACTGCCTTCTCTGTGCCGGAATGTCAGTGAAATATATGGAGTTTTTTGTGTTGCGGCTGTCAAAAATTTATGGGGAATCCGGTGGGTAGAGACATAAAACGGCCCGTCCGTTCCCGTGTCAATTACGTTTTCTGTAGCAAAAAATTCGTCGTTAATAAACATATCCCAACAGCGGCCTTTATCGCTTTTGGACAGAGTAAGGCTAAGGTAATTTGCAACACCGGGTGTTACAGGCAGGTCGTAACTAAACCACCCTTTATGGGCATGACGGTAAGATTTGTTGTTCCACATGCCCGTACTTGAGTTCATGGATTTCATGTTAAATTCGCCTTCGTAGGCGTGGTTGTCGAAGCCGGTCAAGTAAGCCGTCGAACCTTCACGGTTACGCAATTCAATTTTTTCTGCCATAATTATTGCCTGAAGTTCCGGGGAATCAGGCTTTGTCAGCGTCATGTAAAGGCCGTAACGCTCTTTGTACTGTCTGTAGTGCGGTGTGTACACAAGCCTGTCATCCATATCCGTGCCTTTTAATTTGAACCGGATAAGCCCGTCTTGGGAATCTTCTATACGCACAAGATTTTTGACAATATTCTTCTTCCACTCGTCAACTGACACATCCCCTGTAACTTGTATCATGCTTGGGGCATTTGGGTCGCGGACGGCAACAAGTACCATAATGCCGTTAGGGGAAGTTGCGGCCATATTCCAGCTTCCCAAAGCCGCACTTAATACAACGGGGCCGTAGCGGAACGCCACAATAGACGGGTTGTCTGCCAATGCGTCCAAAGATACTTCCATGGGGAAGCGCAATTCAATTTTATCCCCTTTGGTAAAGTTGCTAATTACAATATACCCGCCGCAGACAGTTGGTGTTTCAATTAACCTGCCGTTAATTTTTACTGTTGGGGTACCCGCGCACCAACCTGGGATGCGAAAATAAAGTTGTGTACCCGGCATAATTGTGCAATCGGAACCGACGGTAAATGTCACTGTGTCGCTGTTGGGCATGTTGGCTGTTTGCAAAAGCTTTAAACCCCGGGGGGCGTATTCAAAACCGGAGCTGAAATACATATTCACATATACCCGCTCATTATTAGTAAAGTATATAGAGTCGTATAATTTAACAAAACTTTCTACCCCGGTTCCCACACAGCACCAAAAACGGTTAAAGCCAAACAGCTTGTTATATCCCGTACTCATTGGCTGGAAGTAGGTTACTGCACCGGTTTCCGGGTTTTGTGACGATAAAACTACATTTATAAATGCGTTTTCGTAATAATCGGCATACTTTTTGTCATTTGTAACAATGAAAAGTTCCCGGGCAAGTTTTAGCATGTTGTGCCCGTTGCAAGTCTCGTGGGTATCCTCTCTGTTTATGGTTGCCCCCATTGTATTTGGTGCGTGGAAATGTTCTCGCGCGCTGTTGCCGCCTGTAACGTACGTATGCCCCGCAAGAACAATGTCAAAAAAATTCTTGGCCGCAAGCAGGTATTTTGGCATGTCGTCCCGCTCTTTTTGTGTAAGCAGTTTGTAAAACTCCGGCTTTTGCAAAGTAGTGTAGCGTTTCAACGCGCCAATAAATTTGGGAATTTGTGTGTTGGCGTGTTTGCCGGGCAGTACGTCCCGTCCTTCCGCAAGCGCGTCAAACAGGGATTCTTCGTCGAAGCATTCTGCACAGGCTTTAAACCGCGCGTCCTCGGTAACCCGGTACAACTCGTAAAAAGCGTCGTTCATGCCGCCATATTCTATGCGCAGTAACTGCTGCCTGTTTTCTTCGCTGTATTGTGAAGCGCGAACATTATAAAAATACTCGCCAAAGCCAACGGCAACGGCCAGGGCAGATTCGCCCACAGGGCTGTCTGTAACCCGTGTGCTAATGTTTAACAGCCCCGCAAGTACCTTGTGAAGGTTGTACCACGGAACCCAAACCAGGCCGCTGGTAGGAAGGCCGGTACCGCCGCTCATGTTATCCAACTCGTCCAGCTTGCCGTCACCAAATGGGCCGATGTAGCCCGCCCGGTGCGGGTACTTTGCCGCGAAAGCGTTCTGGCATTTTTTAAGTTCTTCAACGCATACGGTGATTTTTGCAAGCAATCGCGTTTTTAGATGGCTGTTGTCACTTGCGTCGTAGGCCATTGCCAGTGCGGACATGTAATGGCCAAACATATGTCCCCGGAAATTGTGCTGCATGGAACGTTCCCAAGTAGGTTCGTCATGCAAACTGTCGTAAGGCTCCGCCCCTTGCGGGCGCGGCAGTTCCGCTGTTGTGTAAAAATGTGCCAGAAATCTTAATGGCTCTAAATGCAGCAGGTTTTGAATATTTTGGTACTCGGCATTAAGTAAAAACGGGTCTGTAAGCATAGTCATTGTCCTCCTTTATAGTTGGGTGCAGGTTTTTTACATTTTGCCATATGAAGTGGACACTTGCAATCATATTGTAAAGAATATACAATATGGTGAAGATATAAAGCGCGCTTGCGCGCGCGTTTCGTAAAGAGCAATTTTTAGTGCAAAATAAAACGTCAGGAGTGAAACGAAATGAAAAACATCCCCAATGTAAAACTGGGTATTGTAGCCGTTAGCAGAGACTGTTTTCCTATCTCTCTTTCCGCCTCACGCCGCGCTGCCGTTGTGGCAGAATTGGCTAAACTTAACTTTCCGGTTACGGAAATCAAGACAGCAGTAGAAAACGAAAACGACGCAATGAAAGCCCTTGCAGAGCTTAAAGACGCGGGCTGTAACGCCCTTGTTGTCTATCTTGGCAACTTTGGCCCCGAAGGCCCCGA
>WQTQ01000130.1 GCA_009786175.1 Bacillota bacterium
GATGGCTACCTTCCAGCGAGTAGAAGTTTCCCTGCCCGTCTGTAAAAAGTTCGCCCCAATACGAAAACCCGCCAACGCGCACAAAATAGCCGTTCTCATACACATACAAGATATGTATCCCCCACATACCTTCTTCATCAAAATCATACCAAATAAGGACATCAGGGACTCCATTATTATTAAAGTCATACAGACGGTAACTAAATGGAAACCGATACTCACCTTCACGCCACCAAACTCGGCTGTACGACGGTGTTATTTCGCGAATATCATCCGTCCAGCTTTTTGCAAACAACGTAGGGCGGGCACTAAGAAAATCTCGTGCCACATTAAAGCCATACTCGCTGATGTAAGGCTCCATCGTATTAATATAAACCGTGCCCGTGTCCCATGCAGCATACGTGCAATTTCTCCCATGCTAAAATACATTTGTTCATTTATTAGAAAACCTTCTATGACAAACGGCTCGCTATTCAGCAAAATCTGCGTATTTGACGGTACAGCGTCAAATGATTCCGGTAAAGCGTGAACATGTCCTAACACAAGCATGATAATAAATAACGAACATGCGAATATTTTTTTCATGTTCACCTCCGAAATGCAAATTCGTACACGCTACATAAAACCACTAACTACTCCAACAACGATGGCACAATAACCCCGCCCAGCGTCTCCACCAAAAAAGTATGCTCCCTGGCAAGCACTCTTGCGGCAAGGGTTTCCGGCGTGTCATCCTTTTCAACCGGCACGGTACACTGGGCGATAATTTCCCCTGTGTCGTACTCTGGGTCTACCCTGTGAATTGTTATACCCGTCTCATCTTCGCCCGCGTCAATAACGGCCTTGTGTACATTAATGCCAAACATCCCTTTGCCGCCATACTTGGGCAGCAACGCCGGGTGAATATTGTAAATTCGGTTCCTGTAGGTATGCAAAATGGTTTGGCCGACTTTTTTCATGTAGCCCGCAAGGAATATGATGTCCGTTTTGTGGGTAAGCAGCGTGTTTAAAATGGCTTGCTCCAGCTCTTGCGGGTCTTCGACGGTTTTTCCGCTGAAATGAAACGCGGGAATGCCTTCGTCCCTGGCCCGCTGCAACGCCATAGATTTGCTGTTATTGCTTATCACAACGCCTACTGCGGCGTTTATTTTACCGGCTTTGCAGCCGTCAATTATAGCCTGCAAATCGCTTCCGCCGCCGGAAGCAAAAACCGCGATATTTATTGTAGATTTGCAATCTTCGGGCGGTTGACAACCGCCCCTACGCAATGATGTACACATTTCATCTATCATAGCTTTCGCTCCGCAACCTCTTTTTGTATCCGTTCAATTACAACCGCAAGTGCCGCTGCCCCCTCTTCGCCATTTTCACGGCTGCGGACGCTGACGGTTCCTTCGGCGGCTTCTTTTTCGCCCACAACAAAAATAAACGGAATGCGCTGCATACGCGCTTCGCGTATTTTATAACCAATTTTTTCGCCCCTGTAGTCTGCTTCTACCCGCAGGCCGGATTCTTTCAGCTTTTTGGTTACGCTTTCCGCATAATGGTTATATTTTTCGGAAATTGGCAGCACACTTACCTGCACCGGTGCAAGCCAGGTTGGGAACGCCCCGCCGTATTTTTCAATTAGAATCGCAAGGGTACGCTCGTACGCGCCAATACTGGAGCGGTGGATTATTGTAGGGTGCTTTTTAGCTCCGTCTTTGTCGATGTACGTCATGCCAAACCGCTCTGCCAGGGCAAAGTCAATTTGCAAAGTGATAAGCGTATCTTCTTTGCCGTATACATTTTTGGCCTGAATATCCAGCTTTGGCCCGTAGAAGGCGGCTTCGCCTTCAGCTTCCACGTAGGTTAGGCCCAGCTCGTCCAAAAGCTCGCGCATACGGTTTTGAGTTTCTTCCCAAACTTCCGCTTCGCCAATGTACTTTTCTTTATTATTGGGGTCCCACTTAGAAAAACGGTAACTGATGTCGTCTTTTATGCCAATGGTGGTCATCATAAAATTAACAAGGTCAACCACGCCTTTAAACTCGTCGTTTAGCTGCTCTTTTGTGCATACCAAGTGTCCTTCCGACAGGGTGAACTGCCGCACGCGGATAAGGCCGTGCATTTCGCCGGAAGATTCGTTACGGAACAGGGTGGAAGTCTCGTTGTACCTAATAGGCAAATCTCTGTAGCTGTGCTGCTCCGCGTTGTAAATTTCGAATTGGAACGGGCATGTCATGGGGCGAAGAGCTAAGACAGTTTCGTCTTTATCCTCGTCACCTATTACAAACATGCCGTCTTTATATAAATCCCAATGGCCGGAAACCCTAAACAGACTGTCCCTGCCCATGAAAGGCGTTTTTGTTAGCACGTAACCGCGGCGTTCTTCCTCGTCTTCTACAAAACGCTGCAAAAGCTGAACAACTTTCGCGCCTTTTGGCATAAGCAACGGCAGCCCTTGGCCAACTAATTCCGACGTTGTAAATAACTTCAACTCCCTGCCAAGCTTGTTATGGTCCCGGGCCAAGGCTTCTGCACGGGCGGTAAGGTAGGCCTCCAGTGCAGATGCTTTTTCAAAAGCCGTACCATAAATGCGGCTTAACATCTTATTTTTTTCACTGCCCCGCCAGTAAGCACCGGAAGAACCTTCGGATATGAGTTTTACGGCTTTGATATATTTTGTACTTGCCAAATGGGGGCCTGTGCAAAGGTCCATAAAGTCGCCCTGTTTGTAGAAGGTAATAACTGCGTTTTCCGGCAGGTCGTTTATTAACTCGGTTTTGTAAATTTCGCCTTGCTGTTCCATTAGGGCAAGGGCTTCGGCCCGGGGCATTTCAATACGCTCCAGTGGCAAGTCTTCTTTTATGATTTTCTTCATTTCTGCTTCTATCAGCGGGATTTCTTCCGCCGTAAACGGGCGGTTACGGTCAAAATCGTAGTAAAAACCGTCTTCTATTGCGGGGCCAATGGCCAGTTTTGTTTCCGGCCATAAGCGTTTTACTGCATGAGCCAAAACGTGTGACGCCGTATGTCTGAAAATTTGTTTGTTTTCTTCCGCGTCAAAAGACACTAACTTTTCTGTGCCGTTGTTGTTAATTACTTTGAACATATACTTTCCTCCTGGTTTATGCCGCTAATTTCATATCGCCAAACTTTATCCAGCCTTTTTTGCGCATGTATTCCGACACGGCTAAGCTAACAATTGCGGGTAGTAAAAAGTGTACCAATCCTATTTGTAAAAACACTACGGGTGTAAAGCCCATTACCGTAAGTGTATTAAACTGCCCAACAAGGCCGGATGTACCCATACCGGCACCGTAGCGGTTAGTTTCCATCGCGAACACTGTGGCGGAAATTACGCCGCCAACAGCACTTGCTACAATGGGCGGTACCCATATCAGCGGGTTTTTCATTATATTTGGCAGTTGCAGCATAGATGTTCCAATCCCCTGGGAAACAAGCCCGTTAACTTTATTTTCCCGGTAGCCGGATACCGCAAAGCCTATCATATTGGCGGCGCAGCCTGCGACAGCGGCACCGGCGGCAATGCCTTCCAGCCCAAGTGTAATAGAAATTGCCGCGCTGGAAAGAGGGCTTGTAAGAAGCATCCCCATAACTATGGCCACAATACCGCCCATAAGAGCGGGCATTAGCTCTGTAGACCACATTATAAACCCGCCGATTGTACTCATTAACCAACTAATAGGTGTGCCAATTAACATTGCTACACCAACACCGATAATTAACGTAACCGCAGGTGTTACAATTATGTCCACCTTAGTTTCCTTGGAAACAATTTTGCCAAACTCTGCGCCTATAATCGCGGCAATCATGGCACCCATTGGGCCGCCAAGGTAATTACCTGCAAAACCAACCGCCGCCGACGCAAATAATACAAGCGGCGGGGCTTTTAACCCGTAGGCAACGGCAACGCCCATTGCAAAACCTGTCGCGCCGTGTGCAAAACTGCCAACCTCCACCATAAAGTCGATCCCCACACGGGAACCTATTTCTCTTAGGATTAGCCCCATTATAAGCGACGCGAAAATTCCAAGGGTCATCATGCCCATAGTTTCTATTGCGTACCGCCTAAAAGAAATTACAACGTCTTTTTTTTGTAGAAAAGATTTCAATATACCGCCTCCAAAATTATATTTTTAGTTGCCATATGCTGTAGGCCATGTATAATATACGCTAGTATGAGACATTTTCATAGTGTTATGTCAAAATAATTACAATGAGGTGAAAAGGAGGTTGCAAAATATGCAATCAAGAATCATAAATGACTTGGGAACAATTGCAATAGAAAACGAAGTAATAGCCAGAATCGCCGGGCTTTCTGCCATGGAGTGCTACGGCGTTGTGGGAATGGCGGCAAAAAGCTTGAAGGACGGCTTGGTTCACCTTCTAAAAATCGAAAGCCTTTCTAAGGGTGTAAAAATTGACACATTGGAAACCGGCGAGCTTGTAATTGATTTACACATAATTGTAGAGTACGGCACAAACTTGGTTGCCATCGCCAATACATTAAAAGATAACGTGCGTTACAAAGTTGAAGAAAGCGTTGGCATGACGGTACAAGACGTAAATATATTTATCGAAGGTGTGCGAATCGATTAGGAGGATATAGCTTTGGGACTTGTTAGTATAGACGGTAAAATTCTTAGAAGAATGATTGTAGGCGGCGCGAACGAAGTTACAAAAAATACCGCCGCGCTAAATGCCTTAAACGTATTTCCCGTACCGGATGGTGACACAGGGACAAATATGGCGCACACGGTGCAGGCGGCTGCCAAAGAAGTATTAAAGCAGTCTTCCCCCAGCGTGGCGGATGTTTCCAAGGCCGCAAGCAACGGAGCGTTACGGGGTGCAAGGGGCAATTCCGGCGTAATTTTATCCCAGTTGTTCCGCGGTTTTGCAAAAGGCCTGGAAGGCAAAGCAGTTGCCGGTTCCGAAGACTTGGCGGAAGCATTGGCTCAATCTTCGGAAATGGCGTATAAGGCGGTAATGAAGCCAAAAGAGGGCACAATGCTTACCATTGGCCGCGCCGCAAGCGAAGCAGCTTTTGAAATTGCTTTTGACGAGGAAGATGTGGCGGAATGCTTAAAATTTGTAATACGCCGCACAGATGAAGTTTTGATAAAAACCCCGGATATGCTGCCTGCGTTAAAACAAGCAGGTGTTGTAGACTCTGGCGGCATGGGTATTGTCTGCTTTTTAAAAGGCGCACTTTCAGCCCTTGAAACCGACGGTGAAATAGAACTGCTGGATCAATCGCAAATTGCGGCAGAAGGTGTCCCCGGCGCGCAGATTAATGTTGCGGATATTAAGTTCGCCTACTGTACTGAATTTTTGGTGGAGATTGCTAAAGACAAAAAACTTGGCCATTCCAGCGACGCGGAAGGCGTACTACGCGGTTATTTGCCAACTATCGGTGACTCTGTTGTGGTTATCGAAGACGAAGGGCTTGTAAAAGTTCACGTCCACACCAACCATCCGGGCAAGGCGTTGGAAAAGGGCTTACAGTTTGGCCAGCTTTTGAATATTAAAATCGAAAACATGAAAGAGCAGCACTCCGAAATGCTGGAGTTCTCTGCTTCCAACGAGCCGCCTAAACCCCTTGGCATAGTTGCCGTTGCCGCAGGAAGCGGTATTGTAGAGCTTTTCGCGGGCCTTGGCGCAGATTATGTAATTGAAGGCGGCCAAAGCATGAACCCAAGCGCAGAAGACATTGCCAAGGCCATAGAACGTGTAAACGCGGAAAATATTATCGTACTGCCAAACAACAAAAATATTACTTTAACCGCAGAACAGGCAGGGAAACTGGTAAAAAACAAAACCGTTTATGTTGTGCCCACACTGTCTATTCCCCAGGGTGTTTCCTGTATGGTAAGTAACTCGGACACAATAAATATAATCGACAACATTACCGGCATGAAAGACGCCATGGAAGCCGTACACAGCGGCCAAATTACACAGGCTGTGCGGGATACGGTTTTAGATGGCAAAGAAATAAAAGAGGGTGACTTCCTGTGCATTTACAACGGTGACATTGTAATGGTGCAAAAAGACTTAAAATCTGCCGCTCATGCATTAATTGGCTACATGCTGGAGCAAGGTGGTTTGCTGGTTAGCGTTTACTATGGTGAAGGGGCCACAGAAGAAGACGCATACGAACTTGCCGAGCATATAGGCAAAAAATATCCGGAAGCAGAAATTGAGGTTTACGAAGGCAAACAGCCGCTGTACAGCTACATTTTGTCTGTAGAGTAGGAGCAGATTATGCGCGAAAATAACCGTAACGAAGTTATAGACGACAACTTAACCCCGGAGCAAAAAAAGCAAGCCCTGCAAGAGGCCCACGCAAGGCGGGAACGGCTGATTGATAACGGCAAGGTAATTGTTTACACAATCGCCATAATAAATATCGTGGATTCAGTAGTAAGTCTTATTGTTGGGTCTGCCGGGATTATTGCGTTAATTTTTAACATTGTGATTTCTGTCGCACTAATGTCGGGCAAGGGGTGGGCCCGGGTACTTTTTGTAATTGGCTTGTCAATAGGTATCCTGCTTTCGTTAATCGTTCTATCCACACCTTCAATTTACATGCCTACAGGTGTTATGGTTTTTCTAGCTATTGCGTTAATTTACGGCGTTGTGGTAATAGTGCTTCTGTTTACAAGCAAAGCTGTTAGCGAATTTATGTACTGGGCAAAGAATGGTTGATAAGTATGAAAATAGATAAACTTTCCGGAGTGGGCGCAAAACGTGCCCACTCTTTGTATACAGCGGGGATATACACCGTTGCGGATTTGTTAAACCACTTCCCGCGGGATTATGATGACCGTTCCCAAGTAAAAACCGTGGCGGAACTATCCTTAGACGCGGTTAACACAATCCGCGGCACTGTTGCCGCAGACCCGGAAACCGCCACACTGCCAAGAAAAGGCGCGGTGGCGTTGAACATTACAAAAGTCATAATTCAAGACCACACAGGTACGCTGGAGCTGGTGTGGTTTAACCAGCCATACCTAAAAAAATATTTCATAAAGCACGGCGAATATATTTTCACCGGCAAAGTACGGGCCTTGTACGGCGGGCGGGTGCAAATGCAGTCGCCGGAGTATGAACTCTGCAACGAAAACGAACTCTCCCACGGGCGGATTGTACCCGTTTACACTACGCCAAAGCAGTTTTCTCAAAAGACTTTCCGCGCTTTAATTCACCAAGCACTGGGCCAGTCGGCTCGATTTTCGAGTCAACTGAATCACGCCTTCGCGGAACATCTCCCCTACTCTATTCGCAAAAAATACAACCTATGCGGCCGGGAAACCGCCATTCACAATATACACTTTCCCGAATCTGACGAATTATTTTTAGCGGCACGGCGGCGGCTTGTATTTGAGGAACTTTTTTTTATGCAAATGGCCCTGCTGCAAATGAAAGACGCAACCACAGCCCAAACGGGGATAACCCTTGCGGATACAGACCTTCAGCCGTTTTTACGCGGTTTGCCATTTTCGCTTACAAACGCCCAGGCAAAAGTACTTGCGGAAATTGCCGGGGATATGAGCGGCGGCAGGCGGATGAACCGGCTTGTACAGGGTGATGTTGGCAGCGGCAAAACTGCTGTTGCCATGGCAGCGGCTTACGTGGCCATGAAAAACGGCTACCAGGCCGCCCTAATGGCACCAACGGATGTGCTGGCCAATCAGCATTTTTTGCAGTGCCAACAATATTTCGCACTGTTAGGCTTTGAAACCGTACTGCTGACGGGGAGCATAGGCGCGAAAGCCCGGCGAGAAGCTTTAGCAAAAATACAAGACGGCCGCGCCGCCATGATAGTTGGCACCCACGCACTTATACAGGAAAAAGTGGAGTACGCAAGGCTTGGTCTTGCCATTACAGACGAACAGCACCGCTTTGGGGTTAACCAGCGGCTTTCGCTGACACAAAAGGCCGCACACCCACACACTCTGGTAATGACCGCAACACCAATCCCCCGCACCCTGGGCATGATTTTATACGGAGATTTGGACATTTCTATCATCAATGAACTGCCCCCGGGGCGGCAGGTGATAAAAACATACTCCGTCAATTCGAAATATCAGCAGCGGATACATGAATTCATTCGCAAGGAAGTGGAGCAAGGGCGGCAGGCGTATATTATTTGCCCGGCCATCGAAGCTTCACAAACTGAAGATTCCGAAACAACAAAAGCCGAGATGAAAAACGTCATGGATTACACTGCGGAAATTTCCGCCGCTTTGCCAAACATAAAAATAGCCTACCTGCACGGCAAAATGAAACCTGCGGATAAGCAGCAAATAATGGATGACTTTAAGGCCGGGCACATAAACGCCCTTGTATCCACCACGGTAATTGAGGTTGGCGTACACGTGGCCAACGCCACGCTAATGATAATAGAAAATGCAGAGCGGTTTGGGCTGTCCCAACTTCACCAACTGCGGGGGCGCGTTGGCCGTGGCAAGGACCAATCCTATTGCGTACTTATTACAGACACGAACAATGACGAAACAAAGGCCCGCATGAAAGCCATGTGCGATACAACGGACGGGTTTAAACTGGCAGAACTTGACCTGGAGCTGCGTGGCGCAGGCGACTTTTTTGGTACCCGCCAACACGGCCTGCCCGTATTTATGATTGCCAACTTGTACAGGGATATAGATGTGTTAAAAGAAGCCCAGGAAGCTGTGACGGGAATTAGCGGGCTTGATATTTGTGAAAATGAATTGAACATAATAAAAATGCGCATTGGCCAAGTACTGGGCAATACGCATGGTGGGGTTATGTGAAAAATTCTGTAAATTTAGTATGATATGTTTATTCCCACTGTAACTTAGTCGTTGATGAGAAGTAAGGAGACAGCCATGACACCTATCATAGATTTTAATAACGCCAAAACAGCCCAATATATTTATTACGGAGGTAACGCCGGGGCAAAAGACGCTATTGTTTATGAAGATGTGGTATGGATGCTTAACCAAAAACCACAAGAGACTTGAAAAATCCGCAAATTTCATATACCAGCCCTTTAAGTGAGTATATCGGTTCAAAGGTATATGAAATACTTAATATCCCTGTCCACGAGACAATGCTTGGAATACGTAATGGTAAAATTGTCGTTGCTTGTAAAGATTTTACTATTGGGTGGAAAGACGACACGCAATTAAAGATTAGTGGCTGGTTAAAACATCGACTCGTCCCGTTTCATGACCTTAAAAACAGCTTCATGTCCAGCGACTTGGAATCATATTCCGGCACGGGCTCTGAAAC
>WQTQ01000131.1 GCA_009786175.1 Bacillota bacterium
AATTTGGGGCTTGCAATAAGCAGTTTCAAAGCGACTTTAGCTTTGATGAACAGGGCTTTTGCCTTTAACATCACCGCAGCGCCCGTCTTGGCCATGCCCGCCACATTCTTTACACCGACACCCATCTTCTTTGCATTTCGGAGGGCCATAGCGTATTGCTTTCTGATTTTACGCTTTTGCCACATACGAGAGGCGATATTACTTTTCAGTTTGGGATTTTGTGCGAGGGTTCGCCGATAGGTTGCGTTAATGTTTTTCTTCATAGCCTTGTGTTGCAGTTTGGCTACTCTGGTATATGGTGCTGTTTTGCGGGAGCGCAGTGCCTTACGGACAGCACCTTCTGCCATTAATTCGGCCTTATGGCCGGCCTTAACGCCTACATTCTCGTCTTCATGCTGAAATACTTTTTTATGGCCGTAGGCGATAGCACTGTTTACGCCGGCTTTGATGGGGCGTAAAGGCAGTGGTCCTTTAATATGGTCTCGCTGTGACTTAACTTCCTTTTCAAAGAAAAACTCCCTCTTTGTCTTGCCTTTTTGTTCGTCAAAGGTAAGGCGTGAGCGGAGTTTTGTTTGGGTCGGTAAATCAGCTTTGGCTTTATCAAGTTTGGCATTGGTACGCATGGCAGCTTTAATCAGCTTGCGGTCTTTGGGTAGTTCCGGCACAGCTTCGTCGCCGTCGAATTTCAGCTTGCTCCCTTTATCGGTTTGCAGCTTGGGGTCGGGTGCGTCTTTTGGTTTTGCTGTATTATTTGATTTCGTGGTATTTCCATCAGATGAAAGGACTGTACCATCCGATTTATCAATATCTCCCTCATTTGAAGGGGTTGTGCTATCTGATGGGACTGTATCACTGTGAGCAGGATGCTCCTGTGACTTTGCTTGCTCCGATGTACCTATCGGGCCATCGTCCTGTAATTTCGGCGCAGGCTGCTTTGCCGGTTTTCGGGGATTATCGGTTGTGATTGGAGTTTCGGTAATTGCCGCTGCCCCGGCCCCGCCCGCCGCTGCTTTACTTTTGTGTTTTAATACCGGCTCTGTCGGCGGTTTATTCTGCAATGCTGATGTAGCGGAGGTGTTTTGTAACATAGATTGTTTGCTATGGCGATATGATGTGTCTTTACTGGTTTTAAGTTTGCCTCCGCTGCTTTGTTGGGTTGCTGTGTCGCTTGGAACATCAGTAGGCGCGGCACGGGTTGGTGGCCGTTCATTTAACGCGGTCGCTGTCGGCTCTTTCTGTGGGACTGTCGCAGTTTCTTGTTCATGTGTGGGCTGTGCGGATAATGGTTGTTCATATGGCCTAGCCGTTGACAGCTCTTGTTGAGGAGCAGCCGTATTATCATGCCCATGTATGGGTTGTGACAACGACTGCTCATGTGACTCTGTATTGACTTTGGGTTGCACCGCAGAAGAAGCCGCTTCCTTTGAAGCGTACTGCTGTCTGTATAAATGCTTGTTTCTGGTGCCGGTTTTGACATCTGACTTATTTCCAACTTGAGAATAGCTGTGCTTTTCTCCCCGTGCCGGTACTGCACTCATATCCGATATATCGCCATCAACGGGAGCGTTACGCAAATCAAGTTCCGCATCCCGCTTGCTTATGCGATTATCGTCACCTGTGGTTTCGTTACGCTCGATGAGGCCATCCTTTGTCATTTTTTGAGTTATCCTACTTCGCGCCTTTAGCTTACGGCGGCTCATAACCCAGCCTCCTGAACCCTAGTGCCGCGTTCTGGTACCGGGCGTTCGAGGTCTTTTTGTCGGACGAGTGCCTTTTTATCGTCTAATCGTTGCATAAGTGACGGTTTCTTAGGCGTAGATGCTTTTTCGGACTGCTTTGCATCGCGTCTATCGCTTACATCCTGCGAAAGTTGATTGAGTTTTTCAATCGCGGATGTCGCAGCATTACGAATACCAATCGCACAGGCTCTTTGGGCACGGCATGGCGCACTAACCGCTTTTGCCAATTTACCGTTTTCCTTTATGGTGTCGATAGGCTTCATGCCTACAATAACCCTAGCCATGTTTGCAAGAGATCGACCTGCCTTGTGATACTCCTTAGAAAACGTATTAATACTGGCAATGGTTTTGTCGCACTCTTTTACATCGGCAACTGCACAATCTTTTATTTTTTCTAAGCAAGTTTTAACCCGGAAAAATGATGCGATTTTATCAAGTGCCGCAATGCCTTTGTCTTTGAAAGCAGCGACGGCATTTTTGCAGCCGTCAATGATGTTGTCCTTTAATTCAGTAAGATGCGCTTTAATCTCCGCAACTTTGGCTTCAAGGCTTTTTATGGTGTTTTGAAGTGCGTGTTTTATGGGATGGTCTTGGATTTCCTTCATTTCAGTAAGCTGGGTTTTCATATCTGAAATTTTATTTTCGGCCTGCTTACAAAAATCCTCCATGCCTTTAACATGGTTGAGCAGAGCAGTCAGTCCACCAGTATCCTTGCCATTGTCTTTGAGTATGCCAAGCAATTCCTTGACATACTCGTTTTCTGCAAGGGGCACGGATGCCATAACTGCGCCGCCATTGGTTGTCGCGTTTACGTTCATAGCGTGAGTTCCTCCTTCCTGTCGTGGTTTTTGTCATTATTATGCGTGACATAATTCAATACTGCTATTGACTTCATTGCCCCAAACATCCCATCCGTCCGTATAATTACGGGCGAATAATTC
This sequence comes from Bacillota bacterium, assembly GCA_009786175.1. The sequence continues at coordinate 2,681 of WQTQ01000131.1, forward strand.
AATGCGCGGCAGGTCGCCTAACAGTTCAATAATACGCCGCCGTGCTTCATCAGGTTTTTGACTGTGCGCCTCAATAGGTGTCACAATGACTTGGTGTACGCTTTTTGATATGCGCTTGGGATTACCTTTGGTGGCAAGTAGGCACAGTTCAGCGTTGGCCCTTGTCCAATGCCCTAATCCCCAAAATAAGCTGTCGGCTATTTTGTTTTTCTTAACCCATACAAAAGCCACTGTTTTGAACGTAAAGCCCCATGCTTCGATAACGGCGAGTGCTTGGGGCAGATTTGGGCAAGTGGCCCATAGAAAAAGCGCGCTGTCCGGTGCGGCGATATTGCCAACGGTTAGCGCGCATATATCAGATAATGACATGGTTTGATAATGATTCTCTGCTGTTCTGCCTACACCTTTTTTACCCCATACAGAATATTTCCACGGAGGGTCGCAATACAGGATTTCATAGGGTATCATTTGGACACCTCTTTGACTTCCGCAGGAACCTCTGTCGGCTTCGTGGTGAGTAATGAATATATCTCCCCGGAGTCTTTCGGGAACCTATCTACGAATGGGATTATTGTGTTTCCATAAAAAAGTAACCCTTCGCCGGCGTTGGCGTGGGTTACATAAGATAGCTGATGTGATGATATGCCTAACTGCTTTGCGAGAATCTGCCTGTCACCTGCTGCTTGGTTAAGCATATATATGAAGTCCGAGTTTTCAAAAATGTTCTCAACTTCGCGGGAAAGTAAAAAATCCTTCACATTTTGCGTCAGGCCGCTGGGTATGCCGCCCCACTTCCTGAAACGCTTCCATATTTCTACAGTATATGCGGCGGTCTGCTCATCTTTAAGCAAAAGGTGCATCTCGTCGATATAAAACCACGTTGTTTTCTTTGCGGCGCGGTTGACTGTAACCCTGTTCCAAACGGCATCTTGGAGGACAAGCATAGCGATTTTCTTCAAACCCTTGCCAAGTTCCTTTATGTCATAACACAAAAGTCTGTTCTCAATATCCACGTTTGTGGAGTGTTGTCAAGGGGGTAAATGGTTTTTTGTAAAATGGACATAAAAAAAACAGAGCATAAATTCTATGTTCTGCTTCCTGTCTTACCTAAAAATATTATCGTTGAAATCGTTAATTTGCCGTGATATAATATATTGGGTGATTTGTGTGTAATTTTGCTTATAAAAACATCCTCATCATTCCAAATAATGTCAGATTAAATTGAGAGGTCATAAAAATGGCTCAAATAAATTATCAAGAAGCAAAAAACCTGTTGCTCTCTCTATATCAACAGGTTACTGAAAATATTAGCAGTGATGTTCAAGCAGTTCTTAATGATAATTCTGAGAATCTTGACATTATTTTCAACTCGAAAACGCAGTCATACAGGGAAGTCCTTTTAGGATGTGCTTTGATGCGATTAATTGACCCGGCAGTAAATGTTAGGCTTCCATATATCAATCACGGCGAGGGTTCTTTTAATGGTCGTTCACTTGATGAATATTCCATAAATCCCTTTTTGCAAGAACAGTTATTCCCTTGCTCAAAAGGTCCATATTTAGCAGCATTTCGCCGTAGTGTCAAATTGTTACCCGAAACAGCAGAGGGATTACGTGACAAAATCGGATATTCAGCAATGATGGAATTATTGACTGTAATCGAAAACTCTACTTCAAATGAACAGATTCAAAATTTCATCATGTGTCTGTTGCAGCGATTTATACTTTTACGCAACGCTTCGCGTGTTCCGCTTGCCCGTATAAATCGATTCAGTATAGAGCAATATAGACAACTATTGGTAGAACTAACAAGTTATCAAAGTGGAGGGCTACTTCCTGTTTTAATAACCGTAGCGTTTTTCCAAACGCTTGCAGAGCGATACTCTTTATCTTGGGATATTGTGTGGCAGGGAATCAATGTTGCTGACAACGCTACTGGTGCTGAGGGTGATGTTACCATTAAAGAAAATGGCGTTACTATTTTGGCGATTGAAATAACAGAAAGACCTCTTGACCACAGGAGAATCGTATCTACTTTTAACACGAAGATTATTCTCAATGATGTAAAAGAATATCTGTTTGTATTCACGAAAACAGAGCCAGATGATACAGCGATTCAAGCTGCAAAAAACCTTTTCTCACAGGGATATGAAATTAACTTTGCTAATGTTGTGGACTTCATTATAAATAACTTTCTGGCTCTCCCTGCCAGTTCACGAGAAGTTTTTGCGGATAAGATGCTGACTCTTTTAGATTCAAGAGAAGTTCCATCTACTATCAAAGTTAAATGGAATGATGCTATCAAAAATATTTTGCAAATATAATAACCAAAAAAGAAGGTGAATATTTTTCACCCTCTTTTTTGGTTATGCACTAGCTTTTTTGTAACAGATTTTTTGGTAAACATTGATTGTTGCTTTGGCTACGGCTTCGGCGAGATTACATGGAACGGCATTTCCGATTTGTCGATAAACAGAAGACTTTTCCCCACTAAATATATAGTCGGGCGGAAATGTTTGAATTGCAGCGGCTTCAACAGTTGTAATTCTGCGTATATGAGCAGGAACTTCTGAATAATTCTCTAAGTTATTGCCATTAGCAAGTTTCGCATGGTAATCCAAAATCCAATTTTCGGCCATTGGGTTTTTAAGTAATGATTCATCCAAAATAGGTGTTTTATTCCCTCCCATTGAGGCAGGGAGAGTATTTGCTTGGTTGTCTAAATCAAGAGGTCTTCCTAGACCATTGAACAGCATTCCTGCATACGGTGACTTCCGCATCACCGGGCTAACTGCGAGAGATATTTTAGCTGTACACGTTATCGGATTTTCATCTGACCCAGCAGGTGGCAATTTATTCAAACAATCACGCAACTTTATTCGTGGTCGTTGTTGCTTGTTTATTTCTGCTGTAAATAATTCTTCAACATCCATTTCTGTATCAAGAAATCCAACAAAGAATACTCGCTCTCGCTTTTGCGGTACACCAAAATCCGCAGAATTGAGGACTACATAAAAACATTTGTAACCAATGGCAGAAGCGGTATTAATTATTTGCTCTCTTATTGGTTGCCATCTTTGTAGTTCCCCTAACGCTTTAACATTTTCCATAATAAAAGCGGCGGGTTTTAATATTTTTACGACATCAAAAAACTCCCATATAAGTTTGCTGCGTTCATCATCAGGATTCATTTTACCTGCAACAGAAAATCCCTGACATGGCGGGCCGCCAAAGACTAAATCAATACTTCCATCTTGAAATTGAAAAAGTTCTTTTTTGGTTGATTTTATGTCACCACGACACAAAATTGTATCAGGATTATTAGCCTGATATGTGTTAGCGGCATTTGTATCCATTTCATTAGCCCAAACTACAGTAACGCCAGACTTAGAAAAGCCTACATCCATACCGCCAGCCCCAGAAAATAATGATACTGCTCTCATTACTTCACCACCTTATTGAAATGTTTTACGAGGAAACAACGTAACTATATTTGAGTTTATATCGTCTGCTTCGTAGTTCAGAGTTTCTGGTTCTAAGTTAAGCACTTCATCAACAATATCTTTTGGTAACGACATTCTATATTTCGAGAAAAGCCCAAATATTTGATTCGCTGAAAGATAATCATTGAGTAAGAGCATGTTGATTGCTTGCTTCAAGGCTTTCGGTTTCTTTGGCATCATATACTCGTCAAGGGGTTCTTTAGTTCTCCAACCATTACTCGACATTTGGCGCATTAAATATTGATACTGATTTTCACTTATTATCTCAATTTCATAAGCACGACGAATCATAGCCGATATTGAAACTCTCCATTTACGCTTTATTTCAACGTAGTAATTCAGCTTATTGCAATACGGTAGAACATCCTGTCCAAATGTTTCGCGTGGCAATAAAAATGCAGAAGCGAAACGATTTGCCTCTTCTTCTCGTTTGCGAAAAGTATCGCGGTCGAGTTCATCTATATCGTTATTGCGTTCATGTAGTAATATATGCGCTAATTCATGTGCTGCATTGAATTGCCGTCTTGCAAATGTAAGTTTGTCTGTACCTAAGACCATAACAAAATACTCACGCCCAAATAATTCACCGTATTGGTAAAAGGCATCTATTGTTCTGCCCTCTGTTGAAAATTCAGAAACAATTATACCATTACGCTCTAATAACGAAACAATATCTAAAATAGGCTCTCTTCCTAATCCCCAAAAATCTCTAACTTGATTTGCTACATGTTCAATATCATCAACTTTGTCGAAGTGAGGAATATTTAGCAATGGAAAATCAACATATTCAGAAAGGCAGCTTTGAATAAAGGCAACGTACTTTGCCTTTATTCGTTGTGAGTTCATGTCTTTTTTATTGCTTGAAAATGGTGCGCGGAAATAAGTATTGCCTATAACCATATCATCGCCAATAACTTCTCTGAAAAAGCGAATGGGAAATTCAAGAACTTGCCCAATTTTATTCAACGTATCAAAATCAGGCACACTCTTTTTATTTTCAAATTGAGAGATTGCCTGTTTAGATACACCAACCTTATTTGCCAATTCTTCAATCGTCATTTTTCTGTATAAACGTGCTTCATTCAGCCGTTCTGGATTGAAGCTGTTCATAACAAACTCCACCTCGTTTTAATTATTGGATGCTTTTTGCTTTTCTTGCATCGATACCAGTTCATTCGATTGCTTTTCCTGTTTGTTGGATTTCAACCGAACAAGTGATTCAGGATTTTCATCTTTCATTTCTTCAAGGATAGATGCTTTGCCAATTATATACGGCTCCTTGATTAGATGGCTCCAATCTTCGGAATATGAAATATCTAATTGTGGGGTTAATAAAACAGCCCTCGCTGATGTGACAGTATTAAGACTACTATCAAAAATTATTGTAATATGGTTCTGAATAATCCCAACGAAGTCACTTAACAATTTATCACGCAACTGCTCAACGATTGACACCTCACGATTGATTTCAATTCCGGGAAGGCGTAACTGACCCACTATTGCATCTGTCTTTGGATTTTTGGCAACAAGGGCTTCAAGGTAGTGTATATTTTTAGGCAAACTCTTTTGCTTGCTAAGCAAGTTTGCTTCACTCATAATAGAAAAAGTGAATCCCAGTATTTGCTCATATAATAATAACACTTTCCAACCGCCACGAGAAACGTATTTTGATTGGAATCTTCCTCCAAGGTTTTCAGATACTCTCTTGTGTACCCAATTCCAACGAGCGAGAGGTATACCATTAGTGGTAGGAAGATTATGTTCTCTAATCAGGTCAGGAATATCCTGTGTTATTGCAGTAGCAATCCCATATGTTATTGCGTGCTTGGCGTCATCAGGTATATCTATTGAGCTCAAAATCGGCAAATATGCCACTTCCTTTCAAATGATTTATATCTACCATTTATTTTTACATAAATCGTTTCATTTGTCAAGTGGAATTTCAAAATAGGTTAAAAAAGTTTTTGGCACTAGTAAATCATATAGCATATAGCCCGTGCGTATAACGCTTGTGTTGCTCTGTTGGTGGTTTTTATCTTTCCATTTCGTGCCGCCTTTGTTGTTGTGGCTGTTCCATCTTTTCAGCATTATCCAAAATATGCTCAACACTTCGCCGCACTACTCCGATTTGACGGACTCCCTCTTTTAATCCTTTATATTCGTGGTACAGTTTATCCTTTTCGGCGGTGAGTTCTGCCGCTTCCTTTTTCCATGCCTTTGTGTTTAGGGTTTTGCCGTCAAGGTTAGCTTTGAGGAAACGCTCGGCGGCTTCGTAAAGGGTGAGTTCCGTGCGGTGGGTTTCGTAAAATCTGTCTTTGTGTTTCGGCTTTTGCTGTTTGTACAGATTGTTGATTTCTCTGTGCTGTAGGTAGAGGTCGGCTTGTTTGATTAGCGGATTTAACTTTTTCAGCCTGTCCTCAATGGCTTTGGTTTCTTCGTTTACTTTATCAAACTTGGCTTCGGTATTGGCAACGGTTTTTTGTAGCTTTGACAGGGTAGTGATGTTGTACTGCTCCAAAAACTCAACAGCAGATTTTACAACAGATAAAGATGTGATGCGCTGTACTTTGGCTTTTGCCATTGGGTCGCTTAACATATTTTTAAGCATTTCTAAAATGTTGAGTTCGGTGGGTTTGGGTGGCGGCGGTGTGGGCGGTGCTTGTTGTGCCGTTGGCTGTGGTGGTGCTATGGGTTTCGGGGTTAGGATTTTTTGCGGTAGGGTCTGGCGGTCTGCCTGTGATTCTCTTTCCATAACAAGCAAAGCGGATATATCGTTTTTCAATTCTACAATCTGCGTTTTGAGATTCCGTAACTTCTGATTTGCAAATTTGATTGCTCGGTTTATATCCCCTCGCTCTGTTGGTATTCCTCGTTGCTCCATCTGATGGGCGGCTACGCCTAAATGGATAGTGGGGATTTGTTCAATGCCCTGCCGTTCAAAACTGCGGTGGTCTACTCGAATATCAAAACCATGTTTCTCTAAATGCTGATTTTGAATATCTGCCCAACTCTCTCGCCATTCTTCGGCTTTGTGTTGCTCGTTCCAGTCGGTGGTTTGCTCCTTACCACATTTGTATTGCCGCTTTATCGGGTCATATATTTTCTCGCCGTTATCGTCAAGGATATAAACTTTCCTTTGTTTATCTCCCCATATTTTATCTGTGGT
>WQTQ01000132.1 GCA_009786175.1 Bacillota bacterium
TGCAAAGGCTTGGTAACCCAAAGAAAACAGCATAATAAGCTGCTGCTCGCCATTTACTGTGGCAACCATGCGGCATGTGGAAAGAAGGGTTTCGGTTTTTAGTTCGCTCATATCTATTAACTTGTGGATAACCACTTCGTTAATTGTATACTGCGGGACTATCCGCCGGGCACCTTCGGTTTTTACTACTTCTTCTATCCCGTACAATATGTACAGGTTTTCCTTGTCTATTGCCACATAAGCGTCGGAAAAATTACCTTCCAGCGTCATGTCTGTGTGCATGGCAAATACGAGGCTGTCGAATGGTATGCCATTGGCCTCGAATGCACTGCGCATATATTCTGGCACTTTTATCATGAGGGAAATTGACCTCCAAATTTCTAAAACAAATGCTTTGGACTAAATATATATTACAACGCAAACAAGTATACACCAAATTTTTTATATTGCAATGGAATTTTTGATTATAGTTAAAAAATATTTTTCAAATATTTTTTGACAGCTACCCCCTGATATCACACTCGGGAATGTGATATCAGGGGGTAAACTTTTGTAATTTTAGCGATTGTTGTGTATACTTGTAATGTAGCAAATGGCGTTTCAATCCGGAAGGAGTTTGTTATGTTACTCAGCAAAAAGCGTTTTTGGTGCGTGCTTTTAGTGCCGTTTTCCATACTGCTTACCTGCCTGGCCCATAGTAACCCCGAAGCTACAGAGCGTTGGTTTTCCTTGGGTGTATACCGGTTTTGGACAGAGACATACGGCAGGGTGTTTGGGTACCTGCCATTTTCCGTGTTCCAATTTTTAATTGTTCTGCTTCCCGTCGGCGCGGTTGCATATGTAATTTTTGAAGTGTTCCGCTTCATTACTAAGGCAGGGGACAGAAAAAAATACGCCGTTCGCTTAATTGCAAACGGTGCGTTTGTGGTTGGTATCGGATGGTTTATGTTTACGGTTGGGGTGGGGTTGAATTATGGCCGCGTAGAGTTTGGGGAAACTATAGGGCTGGAAACCAGACCTTCCTATGTAGCGGAACTGGCCGCGCTTACGGAAATTTTAGTGGGCCATGTAAACGAGGTTTCTACCCAAGTGCGGCGGAACGAATACGGACACATGGTAATATCCGCGGGCAGTTACACGGCCCTCTCACGGGAAGCACGGGAAGTATTCCGTGCCGCAGGGGATAACTTTCCTGTTTTACGGGGGTTTGTGCCCCATACAAAACCAATTTTATACTCGCGTTTTATGTCCCGGCTTAGGATTACAGGGGTTTTTGTGCCATGGACGCTGGAGCCACACGTAAACGTACATGTGATGGATTACAATATTCCCGCAACCATGATCCACGAACTGGCGCATTTTAGAGGTATAATGCGGGAAGACGAAGCTAATTTTATCGCCTGGCTTGTAGGCCACCACAGCGGCCACCCGGATTTTATGTATTCCGGCGCAATGCTTGCCCTTTCCTACGCGGCAGGCCAACTTAGCCGCGTCAACCGGGACGAACACACCCGCATAATGGGACAGCTTTGCCTTTATGCGCGGATAGACCGCCGCGCAAACTGGGAATACTGGCAGCAGTTTCAGGGGCCGCTGGCGGAAATTTCCCAGGCGGCCAACGACGCGTATTTACGCGCCCAACGCCAGGAGGACGGGGTACGCAGCTACGGCAGGGTTGTGGACTTGCTGCTGGCGTACTTTAGGGATGAAATTGCACAGATTATAGGTTGAAAATTGTCTGCACTTCCGTAAACAGCTCGTTCACGTACTGTATAACCCAAAACAGCACCAGCACAATACCTGCAAGGCTAATCATCATGGCCTGTTCTTCCCGCCCGGCGCGGATAAGTACCTGGTTTAGCACAGCCACCAAAATGCCCACCGCCGCAATCTGAAATAACGCGCCTATGTCCATATCCACGCCAACTCCCCTACCACAGCACTACCGTTATAAGCAGCCCGCAAATTACCCCAAGGCTGCGGTACATACGCTTGTTTTTATCCCCCTGTGTTTGCAAAGCGGCGGTTTTTTCGTCGATATAATTTATCGCATGGTTTATGGCGTTTTGCTGCATGTTTTTATCCAAGTATCCCAAGGTCTTTCCAAAGCCGTCTGCAACGGATAAATCTTCATGGGCCAGGAATGTGCTGCTCTTTAGGCTTTCCATGGCCGTTGCCCAAAGTTGGTAGGCCGTTTCGCCTTCGCTGTCTGCTAATAATTGGGCGAATTGCGAAAAAAGCGTGCTTATAGTTAACTCTGTACGCTTTGCAATATTGGCGCAGGCAATATTAAGCGGCGCGCGCATGTATTCAATTTCCGAAGACAGAATTAGCAACGCCTTTTTAAACTCTTGCAGTTCATTAATGCGGAAGCCTTCCTTTGAGGAATAATAGAACCCAAGCCCCGCGCAGCCAAGGATTACCGCCAACGCGCCTGCTATTCTAAGTAACATGAAAAAACCCCTTTCAGATGTCACATATGAAAACATATGACAAGCTGTTGGGGTTTATTACTGTTTTCAAACTACTGCGCCGCTTATTGCACTCCAATTGCCTCAAGCCCTTGCTGCAGCGTCTGCCGGTTCATAGACCCTTGGGCCGCCGCAATTCCATAACCATGTTCGTCAATAAAAAATGTAACGGGAATCCCCCTAACGCCATAGGCCGCCGCGCCGTCCACATCAAAGAATAAGGGGAAAGTATAATCCCGTTCGTACATAAAATTATCTACACCGGCGCGGGTTTCCCGCTGGCCGTCCAGTAAATTTACTTTTATTACGTGAACATCATCGCCGTGTTCTTCGTACAACCACTGGAAGTACGATGTTTCCCGTACGCAAGCTGGGCACCAGGTTGCCCAAAAATTAAGCACAATGGGCTTGCCAAAAAAGTCGGACAGCTGCAGTTCGTTGCCTTCCGCGTCCAACATGGTAAAGTTTGGGGCCTGTATGTGTTCCGGTTCATCATCCGGCGTTAAACCCGGTTCTGTAGGCGTATCTTCCCCGTTTTGTACGCCCAGTATTACAAGGTTATCCGGCGCGTTATTGTTTTGCAGCACCGTATACGCCAGTACTGCGGCGGCAATAAATACTGCAAACGCCACCAGGCCAATTAGGGTTTTGTGTTTTTGATTCATTTACTATTCCTCCAATTCTCGTTTTGCGTGTGTAAAACTCTTGAAATGAGTGCTTAACTTTATGGGGTAACCGGTATTATAATGTTATCAGAAACGTTTCTGCAAAATCATAATCCAAAGGAGTGTTGAAAATGTCAACATATTTTAGCGAAAAATTTAAAAAGCTGCGCAAGGCCCAAGACTTAACCCAAGATCAAGTAGCGGATATTTTCCACGTATCGCCCCAGTCCGTTAGCCGCTGGGAAACAGGGGCTAATTACCCGGACATAGGTATTTTACCTCATATCGCCGCTTTCTTCAAAGTTACCGTAGACGAATTATTGGGCACAGAAGAAATACTAAGCGAAAAAAAGGTTGGCGAATATGTCAAAGATATCCGCAACCTGCTTAACAGCGGCAAAGTTTACGACGCCATTAACCTGGCCCGCAAAGCTGTAAAGGAATACCCGTCAAACACCTACCTGCAATTTTACCTTGTAGAAACGCTAAGTGTGGCCTGTAACGAGGATACACCGGGGTACGAGGAAAATATACAAAAATACAAAGATGAAATAATTGCTTTAAGCGAGCGGATAATTAATTTAACCGACTACAAATCATCTTTAAAGCACAGGTACCAGCTAATAAAAATGTATGCCAAATGGGGTATAAAAGAGGAAGCAAAAAAACTACTGGATACCTTGCCCGATGAAATATGGGAGTCACGAGAGCCGTGGGCAGAGTTAGTATTAGACGGTGAAGAATGGGTACAAAACCAACGGCATTGTATAATTAGGGCTTACTACCTGTTAAGTTACTACATTGGCGGATACGTCCACAGGCCGGGTTTGCTCGACCCTTTACAGCAAATCCAGTTTTTGAATGGGCGGCTGCAAATCCAAAACATTTTACATCCAATAACATCTAATGCCCCAAACCATCTCGAGCTGGCAATTCATAATATGGACATTGCGGAACTTTATTGCGAAATTGGCGATAGGGAAAACGCTTTGGTTTGCATAGAGACGGCCACGCAAGATTCGCTACACCATACCGACCAAATGGACAAAACCAACGAAGACGACGGTGGTAATTACATGGCATGGTCAACACCGCGCAACCTGCCTTGGATTTTGTGGGAAGATTATCTTGTAAAACCGAAGTTTGATATCATAAGAAACGATGAACGGTTTACTAAGTGTTTCGACCTGTTAAAAGCTAATTCGAAGGAATTGAGATAGCTTAGGCAAACAACGCAAGGTACCGTCCAAAAATGCCTGTCATTATCAGCACGCCAATCAGCACCAAAAGGCTGCCCGCTGCCGCGTTAACCACCCGGTAATGCTTCTTGATAAAATCGAACGCGCCCTTTAGTCTGTTAATCAGTACCGCGCTGGCGATAAACGGCAGGCCAAGGCCCATGGAAAATACGAAAAGCATCAGCATCCCCTGCGCCGCAGAACCCTGCAAGGACGCCCGTAACAAAGCCGCCCCAAGAAACGCGCTGACACACGGTGTCCAGGCAACGGCGAATACCATGCCAAATAAAATGGACGATGTAAAAGTTAAAGGTGAAGTGGTTACTCTATGTAACCACTTGCCTCCTTTTACAGGCAACCGGGGCAAACGTAAAACCCCCATGTAACTGAGCCCAAGGGCTACAATAAACAACCCGGCTACGATGTTTACTACCGTGCTGTATTCCTGCAAAAAGCCGCCTATAACCCCGGCAAACGCCCCCAATGCTACAAAAATTACAGTAAACCCCGCTACAAAGCCAATGGAGTTGGCAAGGGGTTTTTCTTCTTTCCCCGCAAAATATGAAACATAAATGGGCAGCATTGGCAACAAGCACGGGGAAATAAAGGTGATTATACCTTCCAAAAATAATAATACATATTGCATGGCAGCCTCCCAACATTGAAGTCATTAAAAAATAAGTTATTCTTGTTGCCATTTCGTTTGTTTGTTGCTCATTTTTGATATAATATTCATGCTTTTTTATTCGCAAAGATATTATACCATAAACGAAGTTTGATTTACCTACATAAAACGAGCCCGATGTTAATGTCGGGCTTGTTTTGGTTTTATTTGCCATTGACGTCGGCTGACACAACTTGTATGCTTGAAAAAAATACACGTATTTGTGCGATATTTACATACATTTATCGTAACATCATCAAACACCTAAACCGGGAGGACACTTGATGTCTAGAAAAATCGTACGTAAGCTTAAGAAACTGGTAGCTTTTGTGGTTATTGTAACAATGATCGTACCGTCTGTCGTTATTGCCGCAGACCCGCTATGGAATGATTTGGATCATTTACCCGTTATTCAACCCTATTACTTTAATCCTGCAATGGGAACGGAATTTAGCTCTTTTTCGGAAGAAGATCCGTTCATGGAATTAGGAGACTTGGATATTGATGACGGAGTAGACCCTGCGCTAATTGAGCAAATTCTTAATGAGCAGGCGAACGCTTGGTTGCAAGACCCACATGTGCAAGCGACGTTAAGGTTTCATGAGCTGATAAATAGTACGGTACCTTTTTCAAGTTTGACGGAAGAATACCAACAATTAATTTTACAGCGGTTGGACATAGCCGAAGGTGCTTTTGACATAGCAGCTGAGTTATTTTTAATGATGGAACGGGACAGACTTTCGTTGGCAAAAAGTGTAGACCTGATGGTAATAATGTCCGGCGGGCTGTTTAACTATACCGAGGCAAAGACTCTAATTGCCAATATCCCGAATACAATCGAGCGTAACACGGAGATAATGCGCTTCGAGCGGTTTGTTTTGCATTTTGACATCCCTTCCGAGATAAGGGCCCGCAGGCTAATAGGCAGACCGACAGGCGATGAAACCGGTCGTGTATTTGCGGATATAAGCAGTTTTACAGCTCCTTCAAGTTTTGATTTGCAGTACAGCTTTATAGAAGCGGCACGGCATGAAGAGTTAGAATTGCCGGAGTATGATGAAACAATTCTTGATTCCACCCGTCCCCCTTTCCCAATAGACGCGTTACTGACAGTAAGGCCAATCCGCCCCGATTATGGCAGCAGAATTGGATTAGATAACGCAAGAAGAACCCGCCCCTGGGCTAATCGAAACCAAGAGAATGACACGCCGGAATATTTGGCTGTAAGAAACGCCATATTGAAAGCATTTACAAATGAAAATGCATTTAATATAGCCCGTCAAATGTTTTTGGATAACCGCGGCGCAGCGGAAATAGAGACGGCATTTGCCATTGGCGCAGCTTTACAAGTAGAGCCGCAAACTTTTATGCTGCCACCGGATGTGTACCGGGCAGAATCGGCAATGCTGTATATAAATGCGTTTGATGCATCTGCTCCCGGTTCCGATGATTTTGAACCAACTCCACAGCCGCCTACCCCACTGCGGGCTGTACAGTATGTGACCCCGGCAATAGAGCATCCTTTTGATGCAGATTTGATAATGCACACAATTAATGCAGATGAAGAAGAACTTAATTACATTATTGAGTATGGTATGGGAATTGTGGGTTTTGGCATGTCAATCATAAGGCCTCCTGTACACATACCATTCACCCATGATCATATAATCAATAATCCATTCGGTTCGCGCTTTAATGCCAATGAATCTGTTAATTTTAACACCGGTGCGGCAACATACCGCACTAATGTTTTGAGTTTACCGGGCCGCGGCGGGTTTGGGCTTAGCTTAGACCTGGTTTACAACTCTGCCGATGCGGATTTAAGCACCCCCGGTCGAAGTGAATTTGCTGAATGGTTCCGTCTGTGTATCTTTTACCGTCAAGATTTACCGCTTAGGGCGTTTGAGCTTTGGTGGTGGTGGCCGGACGGCACAGTCACCTTCATCTTTGTCTGTTATTGGTGTAGAGACGACAGATGTTTTCAGTTTGTTAGTCCCTTTATAGAAGAAAATTTAATGCTCTTGTTCCATAATAGAAATGAACAGCGTCAGCCGCCAAACGGGCTGGGTGTTGGCTGGAGGTTTGACCTGCCCCACGCCAGAGACAATGTATTGCATATACCGGGAAGAGGCTCTTTTGCTTTATACCAAAATCAAATAGACCGCGCCCTTCATACACTGCAAGACATACAACAAGTCCACGATACATCGTTTACCAGCGGTCCTCATACATCTGTTAACAGGATAACATTTTATGACGGAACATCATACTTTTTTATGAATGACTGGCATATTATCGGAAAGCAAGACAGATTTGGCAACACAATTCGTTTCCAATATGTTTTGCGAAACTGGCAGTGGGTACTAAGCGTCATAACCGACAGCAACAATAAGCAAATTAATTTTCAATATCAGGATACCGGCACCAACCGTACGATAACAATAACCGGCCCGGATAACAGCAGTTACGTAATAAATCTGTCCCGTATTCAAAATGCTGTAGGGCATACTAATCAACATAATTTGTTTCAACTGAATAATGTCCAAAATCAAGTAGGTGCAGTAACTTCCTTTGCCTATGATACAAGCAACTTTTACTTTAACTTTGGAACATTTGGTATTATAGGGGCACAGACACTCCAAAACCAAACATTATTATTAAGGCGAGTAAATTACCCAAGCGGAGCACAATTGCGTTTTACGTATGGCTGGCGCGATACAAGTCTGGGTTCTGAAGGGTTCCGTAACACGTTCATTGTAACAAGCAGATACCTGTTTTATAACAATCGTTCATATAACCAAACATCATTCAGTTACCAAGGCATTCCAACTCCATTTAGGCTGGCTGTTGGAAGGCCTCCTACGCATAGCCATCACACCTACAGCACAACAGTTACCCAAAACAATGGCTTGCGAACAGTTTATACTTTTAACTACCGCCATTTAAATACGGTGCAAAGGACGTACAATGCTGCCAACGCGTTACTAATGGAACAGCGGATAGAATATATCCACAACAGATTACCGTCTTCCATCACGTTAACGGAACACAGCGGCGGTTTTACGCGCACCAATACCCAGTGGTTTCACTACAATTACTTTGGTCAGGTAACGACAGCGGTAAGTCCGTTGGCCCAAGGCAGTACCCATGCGAGGTATAGGACAATAACCACCTACGACCACCGATTTGGTTTACCGGGCAGTGTAACATTTATGCCGGACGCAAATACCACAATACGTAAAGCACATGATTTTTCACCGGATGGCCGAAGAATTATACGAACACATATTTACGAGAATGGTGTATGGCAATCCCGTACAGAATTTTTACATGACGCATATGGTAACGTAACAGAAATCCGTGAGTTTCCAAATGTTTCTGCCGCCACGTTCATTGCCACACAAATCACCTATGACCGTGGCACCATGCCAAGTTCTATTCGCACTACCGGTGTACGCGATGCAAACGGTGTTTTGCTGGGCGGCACAGGCATAGTGGAGCGACGTTTCACATATGACAACATGTGGCGTTTGCTATCCGAAACAGACCCAATGGGTTACGTAACCAGCTGGCAGTACGACCGTATAGGCCGTGTTACACGTGTAACCCACGCCAACGGCGGCTTTGAAACATACACATACAACGACACACAAAACACCCTCACCCACCGCACCGTACTTGGTGCCACCTATACCTACAGGTTTGACGGCCTGGGCATCTTGTTGACCATAACGGATCCAAATGGTATCGTTATCTTACGGAATACTTACGATAACCGTATGCGCGTTACGGAAACCCAAAACGCACAGGGGATTGCGTCAAGCCAGCGGACGACATTTATCTACGACATCTTCGACCGTGTGACAGATATGCGCCGTCTAAACGCTACAGGTGACATTATGTACAGGGAGACAACGGTCTTCCGGGATATAAGCGACGCAGCGGGCAACAGCCGGGTAGAAACCATAATCCATGGCGACGCTGCCGCACCAAGTATTGTTAATTTCGCCCAGCGTGACCGTTTTGGCCGTATAACCCAGGAAGGTACAATGGGCGGCATGGTAGTAACCTACACCCATGACCTTGGCGGACGTGTAACCAGAGAGCAGTCACTAGGCGTTGACAATACATTTACCCACAATATTTTTGGCGTAACATCTGTAAGGAATATAGAGGGTAATGCCAGCCGCAACACTTATGACAGTATGGGACGGCTGGTTACATCTTCGGACTTTATGGGTAATGTACAGCGTTTTGTCTATGACGCTCTTGGTCGGCTGGTGATACATGATGTACCTTTTGAACGTGTGGGTAACACAATCAACTATGCCAG
>WQTQ01000133.1 GCA_009786175.1 Bacillota bacterium
AATATTTTGTTCAACTTCCCTCACGGCTCCTTCAAGGTCAATTGCGCCTGTGCAAAGGCGTTCCGCGGTTTCCCAAATAATGTCGATTATGGCTGTCTCAACAACCGCCGGGGTTTGCAACATGCGTATTACCGCGTCCAGGTCAACATTAAGGGGCTCTTGTTCCATTTGCGCTTGCCGCTCGTTTAGTTCCTGTACCTGAGTTACTATGCCCTCGCGGGTTATGGGAAGGCCTTCGCCGTAATTCATGCGCTGAATATCCGGCGTTAACATGGCGGCTACAAATTCTGTGGCAAATTCCGGCACTTCCGTGTCGGCGGAAACGCCTACAACCGTAGACGGCAGCCATACGTTTGGTACAAGCCCGGGGAACGGTTTAACTTCTGCGTAATCCCGGTGGGAAAGCATACCCAAAATCATCAAATGGTCTACGTTAAACACCGCCATATTTGTGGAGTGGGTGATAAACCGCATTAGGGAGTTTGGCACCAGAACGGGCCTTCCCGCGCCGCCAAACATGGCCATGCCCATTACATGGCCTTCCATTTCCGGCGGTACCCCAAGTTCATACATATCGCTTATGGCTTCCAGCGCGGCAAAAAATTCATTCAGCGCGTCGGAATGCAGCTGATTATCACTTACAACCGCCGCCGCGCTTGCAAGCCACATAAAGTCGAACAGTTCCCTAAGGTTTATGAAAGAAAGCTCCGGTCGCTCGTCTTCCGGTATGCCTCCAAGGCCTCCGTGCATCATTTGCCCATCCGTTGGCGGGGTGGGGTTGCCGGTTATTACTCTGTTTACAAAGTCACCGAAGGTCCGAATTTCGCCCAATACTCTCGGACAGGCAACAAGCGCGGGGATACGCAGTTGCATTGGCAGGGCGTAAAGTCCGCCGTTTGGCTGCAAATATGCCCCAAGCAAATTTTGGTAAATGTCGCTGGTGTCTAATTTACCGGATAAATCTAACAGCATACCTCTGCCAACGTAGTTTTCCACCGGGGTACCGTCCATAATTAGAATGTCCGGGCCCCTGCCGCTTAGTAAACGGGTGTTAAGAGTCCGTATTGCGTCGGAAGCGGATATGCCCATGTTGCCGGAAAGTGCCACTTCATATGAAATGTAAGCGTCCGGGTGCCTTCTGCGCAACTCGGTAATTGTGGCCCGCACCAAATCATTGTTTGTAAGGGACCAGACAGTAAGTGTTCGCGCCGGATTGATTACTGCATTTTCGTCCCAGAAATATTTGTACAGGCGATTCTGGTGGGTGCCGGTTAAAACGCCTATTACAATGCTGCCGTCCGCAAGCACCTTTAGACTTGATACAGAGCCCGTTGGCGTGCCAAAGGAGAAGGCGTTGCCGTCAAGCAGAACATCCAACTCGCCATTGTATGTGTGGAGCAAATTATTGCCGTGCAAGGCCATTAATTGGCCGTAATTGTCCAGGGCAAGGATACCACCGCCAATGCCCATTATTCTTAAACCGTCTATGTGTATACCGCCAACTGCGGCCAAACTGATGGGGGTTTGGCCGGATGCCGCGCCGGTTGAAATGTTAAAGCTCGAAATTAGATGCTCCCTGGTGTCAAGCAGGTAGAAATATTCGTCCCCCGCTGCGGCGGATGCAGCACCCTCTGTGTCAATTTCCGCTACAACCGCTCCTGTGGAAATGCTGTAAATGGCTGTGTGCATTTCCATGCGGTTAGACATTTGGAACGCGCCTGCTTGTGGGCGGCCGGTAGGTTCGTCGTCGCTATTGTAGTCGTCATCTTCATCATCGGCTTCCAACGCGCCGCCGAAGTGCATTTGAGTAAGTTCCATTACGGTGTAGCCAATTAGCAGCCTGTCATCACTTAGCACTTCCAACAGCGAAATGTGTATACTGTCTCCAATTGCCAGCCCTTCGTCTATCCTGGCTATTGGCACATGGGTTGTGGTACCGTCCGGGTGTATTTTTACAATGCCTTCCATGAACAGAAATGTGATTATGCTGCCATCGGGCAAGAGCGCGGCACTTCGCATCATAATGAAACGCTCTGTGCCGTATCCGGGGCCGGGGGTTTGTTCCCATGTTTGCCCGCCGTCACTACTGCTGAATTTAGTCTGCAGCCCGCCGTCAAAGGCTACTAATGAACCGTCATGGGCCAAAAAGCTGATAAACGGCCCGGTTATCGGCGGGGTAATGTCTGTTTCCATAAATCGGCCTGTGGCGGCAGTCGGTTGTGCCGCAGCTCGCCTGTTTGTGTCACGGCCAATATTAATGTAGCCGTTATTGTCGTTGTCTGTTCTGCCGTTGCCGCAGGCTGTAGCAAACAGCAGTACGCCAACCAAGATAGATGCGATTAATTTTTTCATTTTTTCCTCCTGAAAATTTTGATGACGTGAGTATACAAACACAATTTAGACAAAATCAGCGTAAAATTGTAACAAAATTGCGACAAACATCCGAAAACGAAATTTTGCGTGGTATACTTCATACAGGAGGCGGTGCACATGAGCAAACTAATTTACATTGCCGAAGATGAAAAGAATATCCGTCATTTGATTCGGTCTTTTTTAGAAAAAGACGGCTACACGGTAAAGGCATTTGAAACCGGCGACGGGCTTTACAACGCTTTTCAAGAAAGGCCATGCGACCTGGTGGTACTGGACATAATGATGCCGGGCAACAGCGGGCTGATAATTTGTACAAAACTTAGGGCAATTTCCAAGGTGCCAATTATTATGCTAACCGCCCGTGACACGGAAGAGGATTATATTTCCGGCATATCCCTTGGCAGTGATGATTACCTTACAAAGCCCTTCAGCCCGGTAAAGCTTACAATGCGGGTAAAGGCAATGCTGCGCCGGGTAGAAATGGATACGGAAACACCGGTAAAAGCGGATGGTTCCATTTCCTATTCCGACATAAAAATTTACCCGGACAAACTTATGGCATACTGCAACGATGCAGAACTGGTGCTGACAAATACGGAGTTTGGTCTGTTGACATATCTTTTAGAAAATCAAGAAAAGGCCGTATCCAGGGAAGAACTGTTAAACAAAATTTGGGGTTACGACTGCGCCGTAGAAACACGGGCCACAGACGCCACCGTAAAACGCTTACGAAAAAAATTATCAGATATGGACAGCATAGTTTCTATAGACACCGTATGGGGCCATGGCTTCCGTGTTAATACAAAGGGGTGACATAATGAAAAGTTTTACAAAAAAATTAATAATAAGCTTCACTGGGGTAATTTTCACCAGCTTTTTGATTGTATACTTTCTGTTTAATATTTTGGCCGGTAACTACATTAGGGGCGTAGCAGCCCAGGAACTTGCCGATGGTATGATAGATGTTGTGGGCTTAATTTATGCTTTCCCCACCTTTGGCAATGTTGGTATTCTAAGCTTTCAGCCGGAAATAAGTAGGACCATTGAAGGTGTCACATCGCCCTTTGGGGTTAGATTGACTGTAAGTGAACTGCCATACATGCGGATGGGTGGTTTTGAAATGACCCAGTGGTATACCATCGAAAGGTTCCCTCATGAACATACGTCGGTTACAATTTTGCCAAAGCTGCCATTGCAAAGAGAAGACATATTTATTATCGAGGGAGTAGTACCGGCTTTGGAAACGGAATGGATAGAACGGCAATTTACTTTTTCAAACATCCGCCCGGTTCCCCAGCGGTCGATAATAGACGCGGATGTAATTATTTTGAACGAGCAAAACGAAATAACAACGCCTTTCCTGGAGATTTTGCCCTATAGGCAAAGGGCGGAAGTACAATTTTTGGCAGATTATTATTTGACCAACCGGGCACGGTTTACAAATGGCGAAATGGTGCGGGTCGCAAGTGCGGGCAATACCTTTTATTTAAGCACCGTCACGCAAGTCATTGAAGACGAAATTTTTTCTATTCTAATGTATACAGACATAAGTTCCGCCATGGTTTTTACAAACACAATGAACCGCATACTGGGGCTGTTGCTTGCTGTTTCCGGCATTCTTAGCCTTGTAATTTCCGTTGCAATGTCTGCTAAATTTAAGCGGTCAATTGTACGGCTATGCGGCTACGCAGATACCATAGGCCGCGGCAATTTTACCGAGACAGCGGGCGTTTTCAACGATACGGAATTTAATCAGCTTTCCGTAAGTATGAACAACATGTCCAACATGCTGCAAACCTATGAGAATAATCAGAAGCAGTTTTTTCAAAATGTATCCCACGAGCTTAGGACCCCGCTAATGTCCATACAGGGCTACGCGGAAGGCATTTTGAAAGATATTTTTAGCAAAGAAGAGGCGGCGGATATTATCCTGTCGGAAGGGCAAAAAATGGCCGCGCTTGTAGACGAGCTGTTGTATGTATCGCGGATTGACGCCGCAATAGAAACGCCGGAAACCATAACAACACTTGATGTGAAAACTCTGGTTTATGAATGCAGCGAGCGTGTAAAGCCAATAGCACGGAATATGGGCAAGCAAGTTGAAGCGGAATTTATGCCGGAGTGTGTTTGTGTGACCGCAGACGAGGAGAAACTGGAAAGGGCCGTTGTAAACATACTTTCCAATGCCATACGCCACGCCAAAAGCGATGTAAAAATAAGTTGCCAAGTGGAAAATGACAATGTAAAAATTATAGTCGAAGATGACGGCGACGGAATAAACCCCGCAGACCTGCCCCATATTTTTGACCGGTTTTACAAGGGCGAAAACGGAAATTACGGGCTGGGGCTTGCCATAAGCAAGGATATAGTAAAACGCCTGGGCGGGAGTATAAAAGCAGAAAATAAAACAGCCCCCGAAACGGGAGCAGTGTTTACTATTTTATTGCCAACGGCTGACGGCCAAAACTAAATACCAAAATGCTCTTTTAACATCTGCACGGCTTGCGCCCCTTCAATGTGTCCATCGTCATGCAACGCCAGCAGCTTTTCTATATCCGACGATGTTCTGTCAACTGCCACGGGCTTTTGCGGCCGTATAATTATGGCCTTTTTCTCCTGTTCAAGTTGCTCACAAAGCTCAAGCTGCCGGTTGTAATTTTCGTGCCGTTTTACCATGGCCTCAACCAGCCGCGGGTATTTATTGTAAAATATTTTCATCAGCCAGCTGTGGCGTAAGGCCTCTTTGCGGTACCCTTGGTTGCGGGTAAGTACAATCACGTGAAAATTGTTGCCGTCCGCCACAGATTTTTCTATGGGTATTGGGTCGCTAACGCCCCCGTCCAATAAATCCAACCCGTTGTATTTTACAATTTTGGCAATTAGGGGAACAGAACAAGAAGCACGGGTAACTGTAAATCCATCGGTTACCTCGTTTTTCTCGAACCACACGGTTTCCCCTGTGGTGCAGTTTATCGCACCTGTCAAAAACCGGATGTCTACACTGTCGAAATTTTCCCTGTCGAAAAAAACATACCGGTTTGGCACTGTTTCAAATATAAAGTCGTACCCAAACAACGAGCGGTACCTTAGCAAGTTACGGCGGCTAACATAGCGTTTGTCGCATACATAATGCCGGATTATCATGCGATTACGCCTTTTTTGGCCGGAAATATACGAAATCGCGTTGGCCGCCCCGGCAGAAACACCTATAATGTACGGGAACATAATACCCGCGTCCATAAACGCCTCAAGCACCCCTGCGCTGTAAAAGCCGCGAGTTCCCCCGCCTTCCAAGACTAAGGCTGTGCCTTGTGGCAGTAGTTTTGTGTACTTTTCCCCTTTTACAACCGGTTGAGCGAATAACATATTGACCTCCTAATTAACATACCCGCCAATGCCAACTACTTTGTCCGGGGCAGGCAAGTAATTTTTTTCTGTTATGGTTTTAAATATCGCGTTATGCAAATACGAAAGCATATCTCTTGCGCAATACTTTGCTTGCCGGTTTAACCGCTTGGGCAGTCCGCAGGTTATTTGCTTTAGATTGTAGTCAAATAATTCGATAATGGCTTGCATGCATTCCATATTCGTTTCCGTAATAAGACGTATAGCTTCTTCGTCGTACTTTTTGGCTTGTTCCGGGTAGCTTGGGTGATGTGTAAATGTTACAATTTCTTCAAGGCCCTGCATATACCATATAGGGAAAGTTGGTTTTATGGTGTTGTCGTGTAAAATGGTCAGACCTTTTGCAGTTAGTTCCTGAACCATGCCCTTTTCATTTTCGGAAATGCTGTCGTAATTTTTGTCATGCTTTAAGATGTCTGTTAACAGCTCGAAATCTCTTAAGGTAGGCTTTATGGAGGAGAAGCCATTAAAGCTGAACTTGAAGATATGCTTGTCCTGGGCTTCGTTACGGTTCCAGTCCACTTCAACGGCATAATTCAAAAGTTCATTTTCCGGATACTCTTCAAACCCGGTAAGGTTCCACTCACCTTTATAATTTTTTGGGTAATCCCACAAAATCTCATCTCTGGCGTAACGGATTTGTAAAAGCATATCGCGGACAGATTTAAACAAATAAAACCACATGCTGTCTTCGCAGGAAATTTCCCCCGGGGTTGTTTTGTTATTGGGGAACCTGGTCTTCCACTCTATCAACGCCGTTTTAAAAATCTCTTCAATTATTGACCATTCTTCCTTTGTAATAAGGCTGCGTAAGCCCAGTATTTCTTGTATATATTTTACTGTGAACGGGCTGCTAGTCTGGTACAAATTTCTTGCTTTAACAGATAACGTCTCAATAAGAACAGGCAGCCCCGCACTTACACTTGAGGTGAAAAATATAGGTGAGGCTATTTTTTCGGCAGTTTCGACGGTTTTGGCTATGATTGCTTCTTGAGTTTCCTTATCCAGGATTATAAAGTCTGTTTCGTACTTGCCGCCTTTTATTTTCGTCAGCAAAAGCCCTTCCACAAGCTTATCAACTTCTTCTTCCAAGTATGGCGCGGCCACACCAAGGGCAACCGCCAATTCTTCTATAGTGCAAGGGTTTGCGTAGGCTTCCAGCAATATGTTTTTTGCAAGCTTCGAGCCTATCAAACTGTTTGGTACATTGTCTTCCGTAAATTGCCCGTCCGAAATAAGGTTAATGTCGTCCGGGGAGTAACTTCTTTTTCCGTAAGTACGCATCATGTTAATGCCCTCCCTAAGATATTTTCTGGATTCGGACAGCTTGCGTTTTATTGTACCTTCCGGCAAGTTGACAGACTTTGCAATATCGGCAATTTTGCGGTTTTCCATGTAGTAGGCTACGGTTATTTCCCGATACTCCTTAGACATGATGCTTAGCTCCCTGCGCAGAAAGGCTATTGTTTCGTTTTGCACAATGTCATTTTCTATGTTTTCGCAGGACGCTAAGTCTATTGGCATGTCGCCAACAATCATGTTTTGGGAAAATATTTTCTTCTTTTTTGCCCAGGCGGCGTATTTGGTCCTTGCCACAGCCCACATCCAGCCGTTAAAGTTTTCCGGTTTGTACCCTCTGTTAAGCATTGTCAAAATTTCCAGAGAAATATCGCCGGATAAATCTTCCGCGGCAGTTCGGTTGCCCGTGCGCTTTAGGCAGTAGAAGAATAATTTCTTTAAGCTGTCGCTGTCAAGCAAGCGTGTCACATCCTTTCATTAATATAGTAGGGCGTTTTTGAAAACGGTTCAGAAATTTTACACATATAAAGATACTACGATATTATATCAATGGCTACTACTAAAACTTAAAATTTTACCCCCTGATAGCAGGGGGGATAAACGGCTGTTGCAAGTTGTATTCTTAATTTCGTTACAGCCCCTGAAAATCTTTTGCAATTAGTCCAAGAGTATGGTAGTTTTAATAAAAAGGAGTGTTGCCAGATGTATAACATCAAAAAAATTACTAATGACCTAACATGGGTAGGTGCTAACGACAGACGGCTTGCAATGTTTGAAGGCGTATATTCTGTACCAAAGGGTGTTTCGTACAACTCATATCTATTGCAAGATGAAAAAACAGTATTATTTGATACGGTGGACAAGGCTGTTCATCACAGATTTATAGAGAATTTAACCCACACATTAAATGGCAAAGCAATTGATTATCTTATTGTCCAGCATATGGAGCCCGACCACTCTGCCGGTATGCGCGACCTGCTTTCCCGTTATCCAAATATGATAATCGTATGCAATACTAAAACTTATGAATTTATCAAGCAGTTCCACGATGTTGAGATAAGCTCACGCATCAAAATTGTTAAAGAAGGAGATGTGCTTAGTACAGGAAAGCACAACCTTCATTTTGTTATGGCCCCAATGGTGCATTGGCCCGAGGTTATGGTAACTTATGACTCTACAGATAAAATACTTTTTACGGCAGATGCCTTCGGCCATTTTGGCGCACTCAATGGTGCAATATTTGCAGATGAGGTTGATTTTTCAAGAGACTATATGGATGAGACAAGACGGTACTACACAAATATAGTTGGCAAATATGGTTCCCAAGTTCAAAGGCTTCTTGATAAAGCATCCGGGCTTGAAATTAATATGGTGTGTCCTTTGCACGGGTTTGTGTGGCGCAAAAACATACAAAGTATTTTATCAAAATATTTACTTTGGAGCAGTTATGAACCGGAAGAAAAAGGCGTAATGATAGCCTACGCCTCTGTTTACGGAAATACAGAAAATGCGGCAGAAATACTTTCCTCTAACCTGCGGGATAAGGGAATAAAAACAGTAATGTTCGATGTTTCTGTTACACCTGCATCAGAAATAGTGTCAGCGGCATTCCAATACAGCCATTTAGTATTTGCATCCACAACTTATAATGCTAATATATTCGTAACAATGGATGCATTAATAAGCGATCTTGTGTCCCATAATATTCAAAACCGTACTGTCGCCATCATAGAAAATGGGACATGGGCAGCCACCAGCGGCGGTTTAATGCGCGAGAAACTGGAAAAATGTAAAAACATGACTTTCCTTGATGGTATGATTACCATTACGTCCAGTGTCAAGAAAATACAATTAACGGAAATAGCCGGTATGGCTGATGCGCTGGCCGCAACATTACCTGCACCGGCTAAAGCAGCAGGCTGTCTGGATGTCCTTGCAAATTCAAGAGAGGTAGATTCAAATACCATGTTCAAGCTCTCATATGGTCTATTTGTTCTATCTACAAGGCACAACGGTAAAGACAACGGCTGCATCATAAATACTGTCACACAGATTACAGACAATCCATTAAGAATTTCTGTTACAGTAAATAAGGCCAATTTGACTCATGACATGATAATGGACTCAAAGGAGTTTAACATATCGGTATTAACAGAAGATGTGCCTTTTGCTGTGTTTCAAAAATTCGGGTTTTTCTCCGGCAGGGATATAGATAAATTCGCCGGATATGACGAAAGCAAGCGCACCGGCAATGGTATACGCTTCCTTGCAGAAAACACAAACGTAGTAATCTCTGCAAAAGTAGCGGATA
>WQTQ01000134.1 GCA_009786175.1 Bacillota bacterium
CCTGCTTCGTACAAGGTTTTGTCTACGGTTTGAAGGCCCGCTATAAATGCAAGGAAACCAACACCCAAGCTTAGCCACAATTGTACAATTAGCAATATTGGCAAAATATATGTTGGGTCCCTAAAAAAGTTTATGGGGCCATCTATTAGACCAAAGGCAAGTAAGCGACCGTTTATTAGGCCGTAACGGTCCCCGGAGAAGAACCACGCGAAAATCATAAACACGTTACCGGAGATACTTGGGGCATAGAATATAACCGTCATAAACGCGCGAACCCTTGGCCGTAATTCATTAATAATCCATGCAACGCCAAAACTTAGAAGATAACTGAGCGGGCCTGTAATTACAGCAAATATCAAGGTGTTTTGCAGGGCAATGATGAAGACCTCATTTTGCAAAAACAGCCTTAAATAGTTTTCCCAACCGACAAACTGCGGCATTTGCAGCATGTTAAAGCTGGTAAAACTAAACGCTATTGCCATAACTACAGGTATAACCGTAAAGGTGAAAAACAGAACAAAATACGGCGCAATTAGAAGGTAGCTTTGATAATTTTTTCTTACAACTGTCCATTTGGTATCTTTATAGTCCACTGCTGTCCCTCCTCTACAGGTTAATAATTAAGTCCAAATTCGCGTCGTTTAATGGTTAGTTCGCTGTTGATTTGACGTACAACATCAGTTAAAGCTTCCCTTGGGCCAACAATCCCAAGTTCTACAGTGGTAAAGAAAGCGTTACGGATATAACGTCCGGTAAAGTACCCGCCGGGTACTTGCGGAATACCCTTAATATTTTCCATTTGAGCGCGCAGGGCACGGTAGTCTTGTACCGGCCAAGGCAATTGAGAAAATGCTTCCGAGTTGGCGGTTGGGTGACGGGCAGCGGCCCCCATTAAGGATTCCATCCTGCGGCCAAACTGCACTTGCGTTTCCGTAGATGTCCACCACTTCATAAATTCCCATGCGGCACATTTTTGGTTTGACTGCTCCATCATAATTACGGCAACACCGCCTGTAGGAACCGTGTTGTTTATTGTGCCGTCTGGCATAACCGTACCCGGTACAGGCCTAAAGCCCCATAAACCGCGTATTTCCGGCGCGAAAACTTGGAGAACGTTGTACATTGTATAGTCCATAATACCAATCGGCATTTCGCCAAGGCGGAAACGGTTAGGGAAGTCAAACTCTCTTGGCAGACGGTAATCTGTATAGAATCTTGTGTAATCACGGAAGGCGTTTACGGCAATGTCACTATCCAGCATTGAGCGGGTAGCGTCATGGTTGTACCATGTACCGCCGGCCTGGTAAAGGAACATTGTGTACATAAAGTCTGCCCCAAGGCCCGCAGGCAAACCGAAGTCCATATGAAGCGGGGCCAGGTGGGCAATCGCGCTTCTTACATCGTACCAGGTTTCCGGCAATTCCAGCCCAATTTCATGAAGGATATCCCTGCGGTAGAACATCATTGGGAATGTTAGTGTCTCCGGCAAGGCGAAGACTTGATCTTCGAAGCGGAACGGTTTAAGTGCCGCTTCCGGGAACCGCTGTGCAACTTCCGCAAAGCCGGGGAAGCCGGAAATATCCGCTACGGCACCGCGCATTGCAAAGTCCATGGGCAGCCCTACGCCTACGGTAAGTGCCACATCCGGCCCCTGCCCCGCAACCGTGGCAGGCAAGAGCGTTCCCATATCTACAAGTTTAAATGTTACGCCAATACCTGTGTCACGGGTAAATGTTTCGTCTATCATACCTTTTATAACGTTGGCTTGGTCACGGCCTGTGCCAACCCAAACTTCGATGTTACGCTCTATACCTTCCATATTGGCTGTGCCAATAGAGTTGTAGTCTATAATAAAGGAAAAGAACAACGTCATAACTTCATGTAAAAGCTGACGCCACCAAGAACGGCCATTGTCCGGTGTCTCTGCGTCGTGGGGCAGAATGTAAATAGACTCCACTGCCAACTGCTGGCTGCGGGTCATCATAATCCATGTGCCCAAGCTTCCTATATTAATACGAAAGTCTGCGGCGCGGCCCGGGATTCGCTCCACATCTCGGTACAGGCGTGAGATTAGGCGGGCAACAGAGCGGATTACAGCATCACGGTCACCGCGGCCTTCTGTTAAAGCAGACAGTTCTTCAAATACATGCTCTAGACGCACACGTTCGTAAATCAGCGCGTCCCGCATGTGTGGAAGGCGCATACCTATACGGTAGTCGCGTCTGCTGTCCGGCACGTGGCCTGTTATTACCACAAGCTGGCGGTAAAGCTCGTTTAGCGCAAGGGAAGATTCCTGAACTTCGCGCATTAACGGAGCGTAAGCACCAAGTACCGCTTCCATACGGATTGTGTTGTACCCGGCTTCGAACCAGAATAGGTACGGGTCGTCTTCGCCACCAAGAACTTCTACGCGCCAGTTAGTTTGAAACGGGAAGTTTATGGCTTCCATTTCCGCAAAAGGTACTTCCCCGTTAATGGTTAAACGGCGAACGGCGTTTGCGCCCCGGTGGGCGTTTTGGCGTACGTTCATGGCTATGCTATACAAACCGGCAACAGGAACATAAATGTCCCACTCCAGCCAGCTGCCCGGCTCGCGCCAGGAGTAGCCACCGATATGGTTAACACGGATATAACGGGCACTGTACGGGTACACGCCCGGGCCGCTTGTGTCCGATTGCGGTGCAAGCATTGGAGAAGACTTGCGGGCCGCATCTTGCCCTTCTACGCGAATAGGGGCAACCTGTGCAACTGATGGACGCGGCAAACCGGCCCAACCGGCAGACACTTGCGCATATGGAAGTGCTTCCGGGGCCTGATGTATACGCAGGTGGCGGATTATCATTGGTTCACGCTGGGATACAAACCCTATCGTATTGCGGCCTGCCTGTAAGTAAAATAAGAAATTTTCGTTGTACGTCCCCATAGCGTCGCGCAGAATAGCCTCGTACCAGCGGTGCAGTTCTATTTGTGTAGGACGCATATCGTTACCGTGGGCATCTTGTTGAATATAGTCGCGCTGGTTTATCCACGTGCGGCGGAATTCAATTGGATTGGCTTCGAAAAACGGCTGTTCCCCATTTATAAAAACCGCCCGTTGGATGTCTGAACTGCGGCCCTCTACAGAATAGTAGAAAACGGAAATATTGTACAAGCCGGATTCGGCTACATACACTTCCCATTCAATAAGGCCTTGCTCATCTGTCCATACAGACGTTCCGGGTACTCCTTCAAAATTTTCGTAAAAGCGAATTTCCATTCCTTCTGCCAGGACATAGTTAGCGGCATCGATAATGTATTCTGCATTGGGGCGAGAAATATGGGCATGGTCCCTTAAAAAGTGCGTAAAATGATAACGGTCACTAAAAGCGGCCAATTTCTCCATATAGGCTTCAAATTGGCTGGCACCTACGTCACCTTCTTCACTTGCATACGCAATACGCCCAACAGGCCCCAAAGAACCTATTGTCATTACAAATGCTAACAGAAAGCACAACATCTTGCTCCTACACGATTTAAATACAAACCGTAATGTTTTACCATTTTTTTGTAGCTTCATCTACATTCTACCTCCCAACACCTACAACAATGCAAGGCTGATTTGCGACAATTATAGTACGATTTCACAACGGTGTCAATGATTTGTAACATAATCATTTTTTTTATCTGTTCACATAAACGAAAAAGATGAAGAGAACGTAATGATTACATTGTGCAATGATACAAATGATAAAAAATTGTTTATACAAACAGAATTTCGTAAAAAATGGCACAAAAAAAGAGCAAGTGTGTGCCTGCTCTTGTTTCAAGTTATTTTGGTGTTATTTGCTTATCTCCCAGATTTTACATTATTAATTATGTTTTTGTAATCGCCGTTAAAAAGGGCGGTACCCATTACAAAATTTGTAACACCAATTTGGGATAATTGCCGAATTCTTTCTTCATTTATGCTGCCGTCTACACACAGGGAAAATCCATATATATTTGCCAGCTCACCCAATTTCTCAATTTTACCCACCGTATAATCTAAAAAAGCCTGCCCGCCAAAACCCGGGTTTACGGTCATTACCAACACATGGCCGCACAACGGTAGAAGTTCTTTTACCGTTTCAACGGAAGTACCCGGGTTTATTGCAATGCCCGGCACTGCGCCCAATTCCTTTATTTCCGCAAGAGTGCGGGCTGCTTGCCTGTCTGCTTCCGGGTGAACGGTAATAATTGACGCGCCTAACTCGCAGAACATTTTAATGTGCCGCGCAGGGTCGTTTATCATCAAGTGAACATCCATTGGGATGCTTGCGGTATCCCTGACGGTTTTTACAATTTCCGTACCGCATCCGAAGTTTGGTACAAAACTGCCGTCCATTACATCTATATGGAAGAAATCCGCGCCCGCTTCTTCCATTTTTATTATCTCATTTTTTAGTTCCCCGTGGTCGGCGCATAAAATACTGGGGTGAATTTTTACGTTCATGACATATCGGGCGCGGTGTACGCGCCGGGCTGCGGCAGACTGCTCATTTCCTTAAGCATATTTACCCGTTCTGCATGACGGCCGCCTTCAAATTCCGTGTTTAACCATTTTTCCAGCAGAAGTTTGGCAAGCTCCGGGGCAATTACCCTCGCGCCAAAGCCAATGGCATTAGTATCGTTGTGCAGCCGTGACATGTATACAGTGTAAACATCTGTACTGTTTACACAACGTACGCCGGAAACACTGTTAGCCGCAAGTGAAATACCAAAGCCGGTTCCGCACACTAAAACAGCGCGGTCGTAATTACCTTGGGCAAGTTTATCCGCAGCCATACGGCCATAGACTGTGTACTCTGCCCGTTCCGCGCTATGGGGGCCAATGTCTTCTACATAGTGGCCCAAGCCTTCCATGTACTCTTTCAACTCTTTTTTCATGTAGTAACCCGCATGGTCGCTTGCCATAATTATTTTCATTTTATCTGCCATAAAAGCCTCCGTTGTCTAATAAAGATTTTATCTCTTCTTCGCCATATGCGTAGTCCGTATTGCAGAAATGACAGTGCAGGTTTGCCCCTTTGTCCTCTTTCAAAATGTTGCGCAGTTCATCCGGGCCAAGGCTTATCAAAGCTTTTTCAGTTTTTTCCCTGGAACAGTTACAGCTAATTTTTGGGTGGATTGTTTCAAGCACCTGCAGGCCGTATTGGGCAAATATCATGTGAAGTATATCCTCTACAGACTTTCCTTCTTCCAACAAAGCAGTGACAGGCGAAAGTGTGGGCAAAATTGTTTCCAGGTGGGATATAATTTCTTCCTTAGCGTCGGGCATTAGCTGAATAATGTACCCCCCTGCCTGCTTTACACTATAATCTACATCTACCAGCACACCCAACGCTACAGAGGACGGAGTTTGTTCACTGGCAGCAAAATAATATGTGAGATCTTCCGCAATTTCGCCGGACACAAGTTCTACCTGGCCGGACACAGGTTCTTTTAGCCCCATGTCTTTTGTAACGGTTAAAACCCCTATCCCCACGGCACCGCCTACGTCCAGCTTACCTTTAGCTTTATTGGCAATTTCTGCCCCGGGGTTAAACACATACCCTTTTACACAAGATTTATTGTCCACTACAACAACTATGCCCCCAAGCGGCCCGCTTCCGCGAATGTCAACGGTTAAAATGTCTGTGTCGTCTTTTAATGTGGCTCCCATCATGGCGGCAGCGGTTAAGGTTCTGCCAAGAGCGGCTGCAGCTACCGGGGTAGTCTTGTGCAATTGCGCGGCTTTGTTTACTAAATTTCGCGTGTTTGCGGCAAAAATACGTACACTTCCGTTGCCTGCAGTTGCTCTTATTATATAGTCTTGCATTTTTTATACTCCTGTCATAATTTTTTCCTGTTGAAAAAATACAAAATATTTCACACTTCTTTCAAATCTTATGTTATAATGTACAAGTTGCAAAGACATATCAAGGAGAGATACACGTGCATGTAAGATTTTCGGAAGAAGAATTTAATAAGTTAAAAAGCTACTTGGTACCATACAGCTGCGCCTTAAAAAATATCGAAACAAGGGTAAGTATTTTGCTTGAAGATTTTAAAACCCTGCAAGAGATTAACCCAATCGAACATGTAAAGTCACGCCTAAAATCGCCGGAAAGCATAGCCGCCAAGCTGCAACGCCGCGGCTTTGAAGTAACCGCCGACAGCGCAGTTACCAACCTGTACGACATTGCCGGCATACGATGCATTTGCTCTTATTCCAAGGATATTCCGTATATGGCGGACATTTTCCGCCGCCAAGAGGACATGAAGGTCCTGTACGAAAGGGATTACGTGACAAGCCCAAAACATACCGGGTACCGCAGTTATCATCTTGTAATGGAAATACCAATTTACTTAACATCCGCCACCCGGTACGTGCCCGTAGAAGTGCAAATACGCACACAAGCCATGGATTTTTGGGCATCGCTGGAGCATAAAGTACGCTACAAATATGACAACGAAGTGCCCGCGTCCATTAGCGCGGAACTGGTTGAATGCGCGGAAGAAATAGCCGCGTTGGACAGACGAATGCACAACATACACGAAATTATGAAAGGGCTGTAATGCCATGTATCTACCCCCTGATATCAGGGGGTAAATTTTTTTAAAACAGTCCGGAAATTACCCCGTTTTCATCCACATCAATATGGTTAGCGGCGGGTACTTTTGGCAGCCCGGGCATGGTCATAATGTCCCCGGCCAACGCAACTACAAAGCCCGCCCCGGCAGAGAGACGCACCTGCCTTATTGTAACGGTAAAATCTGTAGGCGCGCCCAGCTGTTTTGGGTTGTCAGAGAATGAATACTGGGTTTTTGCTATACATACGGGAAGTTCTTTGTAGCCCAGCTTTTCCAATGTGCGGATTTGTTTTGCCGCTTCCGCAGTCAGTGTTATGGTTTTTGCGCGATAAACATTTTTTGCAACTGCTTCTATCTTTGCCTTTAACGGCTGTGATAATTCGTAGGTGAATTTAACTTGGCTTTGGGCATTTTCGGTAATTGCCAGTACTGCTTTTGCCAGGTCAACGCCGCCTTCCCCGCCCTTTGCATGGACTTCGGACATTTCGCATTGTACACCCAGCCCTTGACAGGCTTTACGGACACAATCAATTTCTGCCGCCGTATCTGTAGGGAATTTGTTAATTGCCACAACGCAGGGCAAGCCGTAGGTTTTTGTAATGTTTTCTACATGGCGGGTAAGGTTGGGAATACCTTTTTCCAGGGCTTCTGCATTTTCTTGGCCAAGATTGGTTTTATCTGCGCCACCGTGGTATTTTAACGCGCGGATTGTAGCCACCAGTACCACCGCACTTGGGTTAAGCCCCATACGGCGGCATTTTATATTAACGAATTTTTCCGCACCCAAGTCTGCGCCAAAGCCTGCTTCCGTTACTACATAGTCACCAAGCCGCATGGCCAAGTTAGTTGCCACCATCGTGTTGCAGCCGTGGGCGATATTGGCAAAAGGCCCGCCGTGGATAATTGCCGGGGTGCCTTCCAATGTTTGCACCAGGTTGGGGTCAAAAGCTTCCTTAAGCAATACTGCCATTGCGCCCTGGGCCTGCAGGCAGCCTGCGGTTACAGGCTTACCGTCGAAGGTGTAGGCAACAACTATGCGGGAGAGGTTTTTCTTTAAATCCGTCAAGTCTTTTGACAGGCAGAAAATTGCCATAATTTCCGACGCGGCGGTAATGTCAAAGCCGTCTTCCCGGGGCATACCGTTGGCTTTGCCCCCAAGGCCGCTGGTAAGGAAACGCAATTGACGGTCATTCATGTCCATACAACGGCGATACGTTACCTGGCGCGGGTCGATGTTTAGGGCGTTGCCCTGCTGAATATGGTTGTCCAGCATGGCCGCAAGCAGGTTGTGCGCGGTAGTAATGGCGTGAAGATCGCCTGTAAAATGCAGGTTAATGTCCTCCATTGGAATAAGCTGTGCGTGCCCGCCCCCTGCAGCCCCGCCTTTTACGCCAAACACCGGCCCAAGAGACGGCTCCCGCAGGCAGATAACCGTTTTTTTGCCAAGTTTGGCTAACGCGTCGCCAAGGCCGACGGAAGTAGTTGTCTTGCCCTCCCCTGCCGGGGTTGGACTAATTGCCGTTACCAAAATAGCTTTCGCGCAGCTTTCGGTTGCAGGCTTGTACTGCCCGCTGATTTTTGCCTTGTAGTGGCCATAGGGCAAAAGGTCTTCCGGGGCAATGCCCAGCTTCGCGCCAATTTCTACAACCGGCTTGATTTTTGCCTCTTGGGCAATTTGAATGTCCGTTTTCATTTTTGCGTCTCCTTTACAGAAAAACATATTATATTTTGAAAAACTTTCGTTTTAGGCCCATTGTCATCAGCAAAGTGCATCCGGCGGCAATAATGAGAAATGACCAAATACGTACTGTCGAAAATCCTTGGCTTGAACTAAAGGCATCTTTAGCAGTACTGATTATATCGCCCGTGGTTATGTCAAAGATATGTGTTATGTCATCAACTGTTGTAACTGTCAAATGATTTGAATCTGCATCAAAGGCATACCGCGGCCATTTTACCCACCGCGCCATTGTAACAGAGCGACCTACCGTGTTTACATCCATTACTAAGTCTGCAACAGTATATTTTTGCAGCGAAACCCCATTACCGTAAAACGCCAATGCAATGGCATTTGGTACTGTGGTATGCATTTTGTTCATCTGTGGAATCCAAACGAAATATCGCATACACGCAGAAAAAACAAAATCCTGTTCCCACAGCGGTACACTATTTAGCAAGGAAGTCTTATCTACAAGATAAATCGGTTCAAGCGGCTCTGTATTGTAATACAAACCTGTTGGCGGGAAATCCGCCCAATCGGAACTGTAGGCGTTCTGTTTTACGAAAAACACCATCGTTTCACACCCGGAAAGAACATAAAACGGCCCGGGCGGTACCCAGTCATCGGCAGAAACAGGGATGCTGACAATTAGAAAAAGGACAATTAAAGTTACTGTATATGCAGACTTTTTCATTAGGTAACAACACCCCATTTGCACAAGAATTTATTTACCCCCGGTACTTCTCCAACTCACTTTGTACAAGACCCCTCACATACTCCAGCGCAGACTCCACCGGCACTTTTTCATTTACAGATTTATCGCGGGTTTTAATTTCTACCATGCCTTCCGCGCAGTTTTTGGGGCTGACAACCACTCTAACAGGTACGCCCAGCAAATCCGCATCAGAAAACATAAACCC
This sequence comes from Bacillota bacterium, assembly GCA_009786175.1. The sequence goes on from WQTQ01000134.1 coordinate 9,232, forward strand.
GGGGCTAACTTGTCGGTCATCAAAAATAATTTCCACTCCGGCTTTTTGCAAGCTGCGATACAGGTTATTAGAAATTTCCGCCACTTGCGGGTCGTTGCTTTTAAGCGCGCACAAATGAACCTGCCACGGGGCAATTGACATTGGCCAAATTGGTCCGTAATCGTCGTGGCGGGCTTCGCACACAGATGCCGCAAGCCTGCCAACGCCAATGCCGTAACAGCCCATGGTCGGATAATGCTCTTTGCCTTCGCTGTCTGTGTACTGCATATTCATAGATTCCGTATATTTTGTGCCAAGCTGAAAAAT
>WQTQ01000135.1 GCA_009786175.1 Bacillota bacterium
AAAAATCGCACATGGGAGTCCATGAACACCGGTTTTTTCTGATTACGATACAACTTTACCCAGCGATATTTTCCTGCACATGATGTAAACAACGCCATGTGGTACGTTCCTAAGAATCCACCGATTAAAAGCTTCACTTCTCCAAAATCGTACTCTAATCTGTCTCCGTAATCGTACACTTGACGGATATACACTTGTTTGGGCCGTTTTCGCAGCAAGGATAATGCGTTGTTGATTGTTGACTGGCTTATAGACACCCCTTCGTCACGCAGCTTCTCATAAACTTGCTTATTGGTTAAGCTTTGCTTGTGACCTTGTCCCAATATCACATCTTTTCGCTTTTCTTCCTTCAAAATCTCTTTTAGACGGTTTTCTACTTCCGGTGTGTATTTCCTTTTAGGGCGTTCTTTTGTTGCATACTTCGGCGGACTTAACAGCTTCTCCTGCATTTGTTTTGCGTCTAGTTCCGGTTCTTGAGTCTGCAACTCGTGTCGAGTGCGTTTGTATTCTTCCCAATACTTCGATACCGTTTCTCGGTTCAATCCCGTTCGGCGGGCTACTTCACGATTCGATACGCTCTCGTTCTTCAGCGTTATTACCTTCGCTTTGTCTTCCATGCCGTGCTGTTAATTTCAATAGGCTTGCTGCTGGGCTACGGTATGGAAGTTGCTTTGCTTCTGGTCTTTTTTGGTATGATACAGGTCAATGCCGGTGGTTATCATGCAAAAACACATAAAAGATGTTTATCAATAATGGCATTGGGGGCTTTGCTGTTTCTGTTTCTGCTGCCAATATACCAAAGTAGTCTTTTGCTGCAAGCGAGCTCTGTTTTTATTGGCACAATCTCTGTTGTAGTAATGGCACCTGTGGCCCATAAAAACCACCCGCTTAGCCCGAAAAAATCGAGACAGCTGGGGAAAAGGGCTAAAGTTATTGCTGTCGGGTTTGCTTTATTATGGTGTATCATTTCATTTAATGATGTAGGCGCGTTTATGCAAGGTATAATACCAATTGTTATGCTTTATACTTTTATTTCGCTGATATGCGCTTGGTTAAAAGCCGGAAGGTGACTTTACTCTTCTGCGGCTGCCTTTATTGCATCAATTTTCGCCCTTATCTCTTTGGTCGCATTTGTTCTGCCATCCAGGGGCTTTTGTGTACCTTTTGGGATAAGCCATGCGCGGCCCAGGCGCGCCGCGCCGTATATTTTCCCTTGTGTACATAGATATTGTACTTGGCGGGTTTTAATTCCCATTTTTTAGCAGCTTCTTCCGGTGTCATCCATTCAAAATCCATACGTATACTCCTTTGATTACATAAAAAGACGCTGATTCCTCAGCGTCTTAATTCTTGTCTGTTTTCGTACAAAACGTCAATGGTTTCTGTGTAATAGGCCATTATCCGTTTGTGTTGAGCTTCCAAGTTTGCCATGTATTCTTTCATTTGCTTTTCGGCATCTTCCAGCTTTTCGTCTACATAGGCAGACGCGCCGGCTCTAAGCTCTCTGGCGTTTTTCTTTGCTTCTTCCATAATTTCGGCAGCTTGTTCCGAAGCGCGTTTAAACAATTCGTGGCTGTTTACCATAAGCTTTGCTTCCGCCTCGGCAGCTTCAAGTATGCCAATAGCTTTATGCTCGGCATCTGCCAAAATTTTGTCATGATCGTTAAGAATCCGTTGAGCTTGGCGGATATCCTCGGGTAGGTGCAGCCTTATTTCGCTGATAATGTCTAAGATGCGCGCCTTCTCCACAGATACCTTACCGGAGAAAGGAATTGTTTTGCTTGTCTCCAGTACCTCTTCAATTTCATCTAAATAATCAAGTAATGCGTCCATTCAAATTCACCCTATCTAATGCCGTCTTGCGGCGTAATACAATCTTTAAATCGCTTTTGCAGCGCGTCCAGCACATCCGCAGTTACCATGCTGCGCAATGCAGATTCGTTTAAGTTGCTGCTTATATGAAACGCCGCTTCACGAACTATACTGCTTGAAATAAATGAAAGCGACGGACTTGCCGTAATAAAAATGGTTTCCAGGTTGTTTTGTGAAAGTAAGCTGTTACATACGGCATAACGGGTCTCTGTTTCGAAATCGCCGGGGCTTCTTAGGCCGCGGAGTATGGCAGTTGCGTTTTTTTGGTCGGCGTATTCCGCTAAAAGCCCGCTGAAGGAATCTATTTGTATGTTGGCGATATGTCCCAGGGCATTTTGCAGAAACACAACCCTTTCGGCTGCAGAGAAAAGAGGATTTTTGTTTGTATTGTCAAGCACTGCTACAATAAGCCGCTTGGCCAGTTTTGCGCCGCGCAGCGCAATATCCACATGCCCCAGCGTTAAAGGGTCGAAACTGCCCGGGTAGATTAATGTCATTGGTTTAGCCTCCACCTGTAAAACAGGAAACAAGTGCGCCCATATACCCGTGTACTCGTTAGTTCAAGTTTTACTGGAATGGCTACGGGGTTTGCTTCGTAAATTTCCTTGTCTGTTTCTGCAACTATTATGCCGTTATCGGACAACAGTTTGGTTTGAGCAAGTTGGTTTAGGGTTTGTGTTAACAAACTTGTGTCATAGGGCGGGTCCATAAATATTATGTCAAAAGAGTTGCCGCTTGCGTCCAATGTGGCTATGGCTTGCGCTACAGGCATTTGCAAAAGCTGTTTTGGTTCCGCCAGTTTTGTTTTTATAAAATTTTGAAGGGTTGCGGCAATTGCGGGTTTTGCGTTTTCTACAAACACAGCTTCCTTGGCACCGCGGCTTAATGCCTCTATGCCAATGGCACCGCTGCCACAAAATAAATCCAAAAATCTTTTGCCGCGGATTTGTGCAGACAGGATGTTAAACAAGCCTTCCTTTGCCATGTCCGATGTGGGTCTGGTATTTAGCCCCTTTGGGGCCGCTAAGTTTACGCGCCTTGCGCTTCCGGCAACTACACGCATGGTGAAATTAACATAAAAAACCTCTGGTGAATAATCATGTGCAAATATACGCAAACTAGCCGCACTTTTGTCGGTGTGGTCAATTATATTCAAAATTCGGAAATATAGCAAACTTTTTTTGGGAAATTTTATTATGAAATTTTCTTTGAAGCATTTATTTGATAATAAAAAGCATGTTTCACCATTTTCACGACTTGGGCATACACTACCACATGCCTAAATTTTGGGAGATGTGAGGGCTATGCGTCAATACCGTATCCGCGGGGGAAACCGGATTGCGGGCCAACTTTGTGTGGGCGGGGCAAAAAATGCCGCATTGCCCATATTGGCCGCTGTATGTTTAAACGAAAGTGTAAACGAGATACACAATTGTCCGCCTATCGCAGATACATTTGCTTCCATAGAAATACTAAAAAGCATTGGCTGTAAAATAGACATTGAAGGTACGACGCTTAAGGTAGATTCCTCGGGGGTATTGTCACCGGATATCCCCGGCGAAATTGTTGGAAAAATGCGGTCCTCTATTTTATTTATGGGGGCAATGCTTGGGCGGTGCGGTAAGGTGAATATTGCAATGCCCGGCGGGTGTAAGCTTGGCGCACGGGCTATTGACCTGCATATTTCGGGCCTTGCGGCAATGGGCGCGGTAATTTGTATAAACGGTGACAAATTACGCTGTGAAGCAAAGGAGCTTAAAGGCGCGAAAATCCGTTTGCACACCGCCAGTGTCGGTGCCACAGAAAATCTAATGCTGGCAGCAGTAAAAGCCAAAGGTGAAACCATTATAGAAAATGCGGCACGGGAACCGGAAATAACAGACCTTGCTAAATTTTTGGTTGGCATGGGCGCGAAAGTTACCGGTGCCGGTACAAACAGTATCTCTGTAGTCGGTGTGGATAAACTGCACACGGGCAAGCCGCACTGCACTATGCCGGACCGTATAGTAGCGGGAACTTACCTTACAGCCGCGGCAATTACCGGCGGATGCATACGCTTGCACAATGTCTGCCCTGCGGATCTTGTCCCGGTTTTATCTGTTCTTAAGGAAATGGGCTGCCACATACATTGCGGCAAAAGCTGCATAACCCTTGCCGCACCAAAGCGCTTAACTGCTGTACCGCATCTAATAACGGAAGCGCACCCGGGTTTCCCAACAGATATGCAAGCGCAAATTGTAGCGGCCCTGGCCATTGCCGAAGGCACAAGCACTGTAATGGAAACTGTTTTTGAAAGCCGTCACGCCCATGGTATAGATTTGAACCGTATGGGTGCGGATATTAAAATTTCCAAAGACGCCAGAACTTTTGTAATTAAAGGGAAGGAATTTTTGCACGGTGAAACGGTAGCCGCACAAGACTTGCGCGGCGGCGCGGCATTAATACTTGCGGGGCTGGCGGCAAAAGGTGAAACAGTAGTACAAAATGCCCATTATGTAGAGCGGGGATACGCAGGCATTGAAAAGGATTTGAAAAGCTTGGGTGCGGATATAGAGTTGGAGACTACCTTTCCACCCACATGGCCGGACGAACTCCTACATTAAAAAGCTCTGTACTTTGGCGGTTAACAAAATCCCCGGTTACGGCTATTTTGCCGCCTGTGGTTACAGTGGCGACTAAGTACGGGAAATTGCCCGGGGTCCGCAGCATCCACCTGCAGGGCGAATCGTCCGCATATACCGCCCGGCGGGCATCGTTGTAAATATCATTGATAAAAAACTTGTTGCCAGGCACTTTCAACTGCCCGCTGTCGCCAAAATATTTTGCAACCTCTTCCACTGACAAAATAAAAATTTTGTCCATGGTGTCCGGGCCGTTATCTGTGACAAACCATGGATTACTGTGGCCGCACACTTTCGTTTCTATAATTTGAGATTGCTCGAGGGGGGTAAATGTATCGTAAAACGCAGAGTTCAAATATTGGCGAAGGTCTGACTTTTCCCAGGTTACACCTTCAAATGTATCGTGATACTTTTGCAAACACAAAACCTTATCCGACAAAAGCAGGGCTTTAGTGCCGCGGGTTTCTAAAACCCGCCAATCGTACTCGCCAAAGCGCACGACAGGGTTTGGTGTTTTAGCGGGCCGCCACAGTGGATACAATACCGCCGTGTCCGCAAACACCATCAGTTCGCCCACCTGCTGGTAACCGAAGCGGCCGTAAACGCCGCCTCCGAAGTAAGGCGTACTGGCTTCCAAGTAAGTTGGTATGCCCAGCGTGTCAAGTATATCTAAGTGGTATTTTAGCATCGCGCCGCCAATACCCATCCCCCGGGCTTCGGCGGCAACCACAAAGCCCACAAGCTGGTAAAATGGCCCTATGGGCGGCTCGCTGTCGTGGGACCTGTCGGCAACCGCACGGAATTGCGGTGCGTATATCCCCGCGGCCCTGTCAATATTGTCGTAGATACTTGCGTCCACATCATGGGGAAGCCATACAGTTGCCCCAATTATGCCGTTGGGGCTTTCTGCCACATGGGCCACACAACCCGCCGCGCCAAGATATATTTTGTAGTAATCAGCCACTATTTTATGCCGGTGGTCATCACTGTCCACCGACCATTTGAAAAAGTCATCGTTGTAGTACCCGGCAGAGATTAAACCTGCCACTTTATCAATTTCATTCTTGTTGATTGGCCTTACGGTAAATTCGAATTTTGCCAATGGTTTTCGTCCCCTTTCCTATAAAAACGCCTCAAACACGCGGTTTGCCAAATCCATACCGTGGGGCGTTAGTTTTACATATCCGTTTTTACGGGTTAACAGCCCTTTATTTTTTAGCTCGGTAACAGTATTTGTGTAAATATGCGGGATGTTTTTTTCGCAAACGCCTTGCATCAAGCGTAAGCCAAGTATCATGGTTTCTGCTTGTTTATCCGCGGTCGTTAGCACCTCCACATCCTTTGGCGGGAAATTACCGGCCAGATATTCCGTCATATCTTCTGTGTTGTGCCAGCGTTTTTCCCCGTCAAAGGAATGCCCGCCCAACCCAAAAGCGCGGTATGGTACACGCCGCCAGCAGTTAACGTTGTGGCGGCTTTCGAAGCCCGGTTTCGCAAAGTTGGAAAGCTCGTAGTGGGTGTATCCTGCTTCTGTCAGTAACTTTCTTGCCATGTGGTACATGGCCCGGTCTGTTTCCTCGCCGGGTAAAACAACTGTTCCGCTTTCCAGTGCGTCCCACAGGGGCGTGTTTTCTGCCGGGGTTAAACTGTATGCGGAGATATGCTGCGGTGAAAGGGCAATTATTTCTTCCAGTGTGTCCTGCCAGTCTTGTACAGTTTGCCCCGGCAGCGCGAACATTAAGTCCACATTTATATTGTTAAAACCGGCAGAGCGGGCGGCGTGGTAGTTTTCTAAAAAGTCACCCATGGTGTGTATGCGGTTTATGGCCTTTAACAGCCGGGGTTTGGTAGTTTGTAAGCCGATGCTTAAACGGGTTGCACCATGGGCTTTTAAGTTCGCCAAATATGAAGGGGTTAAAGTACCCGGGTTTGCTTCCACAGTAATTTCCGCGCCCGGCATTATGTGTCCTGCCCACCCCCTGATATCAGGGGGTAGAATTTTACATAATAAATGGGAGGGCAGCGCAGTTGGCGTGCCCCCTCCAATGTATACCGTATCAATTACCCCGGTCAGTTTGTATTGTTCCATTTCATGCAAAAGCGCGCTTGTGTACTTCTCCATTAAGCCGCATTCGCCTTCAAACGATAAAAAGTCGCAATAATCACACTTTTGCAAGCAAAACGGGATGTGGATATAAATGCCTTGCCTGTCCATTAATCTTCATCCAATTTCAACACATTCATAAACGCCTGCTGGGGTACTTCTACCGAACCTATGCTGCGCATACGCTTTTTGCCTTCTTTTTGCTTCTCCAGCAATTTCTTTTTGCGGGTAATGTCGCCGCCGTAACATTTAGACAAAACGTCTTTGCGCAGGGCACCAATGGTTTCGCGGGCAACAATTCTGCTGCCAATGGCCGCCTGAATAGGGATTTCAAATTGGTGGCGCGGTATTTCTTTTTTAAGCTTTTCAACTATTTTGCGGCCCCGTTCCTGGGCTGTTTTAGAATACACAATAAACGACAGGGCATCTACAAGTTCGTGGTGTACCAATACGTCCAGCTTCACAAGTTCGGAACGTTCGTAGCCTTTTAACTCGTAGTCGAAAGAAGCGTACCCGCGGCTGCGGGATTTTAGCGTATCAAAAAAATCGTAAATAATCTCGTTTAGGGGCAGGTCGTAGGTTAAAATCGCGCGGCTTTCGTCCAGATATTCCATACCAAGGTACACGCCCCGCCTTTCCTGACACAGTTCCATTATTGGTCCAATAAAGGAAGTGGGCAGCAAAATTTCCGCCTTAACAATTGGCTCTTCCATGTAGTTTATGCGGGAAGGGTCCGGCATGTCTGCAGGGTTGGACAAGTCGATAGTTGTACCGTCTGTCTGATGAACTTTATAAATTACGCTGGGCGCGGTGGTTACAAGATCCAGGTTGTATTCCCGCTCTAACCGTTCCTGTATTATTTCAAGGTGCAGAAGCCCCAAGAAGCCGCAGCGGAAACCAAAGCCCAGGGCAATAGATGTTTCCGGCTCGAAGTGAAGGGCTGCATCGTTTAGCTGTAATTTTTCCAAAGCTTCCCGCAGGTCTACGTACTTTGCGCCGTCTGCCGGGAAAATACCGCAGTAAACCATTGGGTTTACCCTCTTGTACCCCGGGAACGGTTCCGCTGTGGGGTTGCCTACTTCCGTTACAGTGTCACCGATGGCGGTATCTGCTACATTTTTTATACTTGCGGTAAAATATCCTACTTCCCCGGCGGTTAGTATGCCGGATGAAATATATTTACCCGGGCCAAAATACCCCGTATCCACAACGCCAAATTTTTTATCCGTAGCCATCATGTGAACATCCATACCCGTTTTAAGCACGCCGTCAATTACGCGTACAAAAACGATAACCCCTTTGTACGCATCAAAAATAGAGTCAAAAATCATAGCCTTAAGCGGCGCGGAAGGGTCCCCTTGCGGCGGCGGGATAGATTTTACAATGGCGTTAAACACCTGCTCGATATTCAAGGATGCTTTTGCGGAAATAGTCGGGCAGTCTGTAGTGTCAAGCCCAATCACGTTTTCTATGTCCTCTTTTACCTTTTCCGGCTCTGCGGCTATTAAGTCAATTTTGTTTATAACCGGCACAATTTCCAAGTCGTTACCCATGGCAAGATAAACATTGGCAAGGGTTTGCGCTTCTATGCCTTGGGCGGCGTCAACCACCAAAAGCGCGCCTTCGCAAGCCGCCAAGGAACGGCTAACTTCGTATGTGAAGTCTACATGACCGGGCGTGTCTATCAAGTTTAATATATATTCTTGCCCGTCTTGGGCAACATGAACCAGGCGCACAGACTGGGCTTTTATTGTTATGCCCCGCTCACGCTCCAAATCCATATTGTCAAGCACTTGGCTTTGCATTTCCCGCTGGGTTAAAACCCCCGCAAGTTCAATAAGCCTGTCTGCAAGAGTAGACTTGCCATGGTCGATATGAGCTATTATGCAAAAATTGCGAATACGTGTCATTTGTTCTTTAATGTTTTGGGCGTTCATTGATTTATTTCCTCCGAATACTGAAACTTGGACATAATCTTAAGAATATGTCACTTGCGAGTATAACAAAGCGCAAGCATATATGCAATGTTTGTATGCAAAAATACAGCATTAACATTTGATATTTGCTAGGTTTATTTATGTCTAAACGGTTACGCAATTGTGGCAGTCTTACAAGTTAATGTCACACATTGACAATTCTTTGGCAATTTTGTATATTTCGGATATAGCATTACCAATAGATGAGGAGGTATTTTATGAGACAGCGTAAAAGAAAAAGCATTGCTATGGTTTTGGTTTTTCTGCTTTCAATCGCACTTTGGTCTGGGCCTGTTTTACTGGCAGCACCAAGTGTAGAGCCGCCGCCGGAAACCAACCTTACCATGTCTGCGGACTCACGCGGGGGATACCCCGGTGACACAATTAATTTTACCATCGGCTTTAACTTACTGTCCGGTGCCATTAGCGGCTACACCGCGACGCAAATTGTTGTCTTGCTGCCAACAGGGTTGGATTACGTTAGCAGCGTCTCCTATGTTGGTGGAATGCCGACGGTAATAACTACCGTGCCTGTCGCAACACCTGCGGGTGCATCTTTGGCCGTAACATTTGACAATAATACAATGACACCGGGGCCGGTAACGCTTATTGTTACCGCAAAAATTGCCTATGGACAAGGGCCTATGGGGGTAACCGCACGGGCATATTTGTACCTGCAGCCCTATGGCAGAAACATGCCCACAACCCCAAACCAAGATGCATTGTTTGGTTTGACTATTTTAGCCCCTGCCGCCGGTATCCCAATTATTCCCCTTACGGGAAGGGCTTTACCCTCACCTGCAGTTGAGCCAGTGCCAATGCCGACGCCCGTTACACCTGTTACACCACAGGTGGCAAGGGTTAGCTTTAACCTTGCGGGCGGTGTCCGTACAGGCGGCGGTGAGTTAGTGCAATATGTACCGATAGGTACCGGAGCCGTTGCGCCAATTGCGGTTCGTTCCGGCTATATATTTACCGGCTGGGACGCACCTTACGCCAATGTGCAGGCAGACATTGTTGTAACTGCGCAATGGGTACCGGATACAGACAACGTTGGTGTTACCCCGCCAATTTACACGCCTGCCCCACCTCCCGTTGTTCCTCCTATCCACATCCCTGACCCCACACCGGTAACCCC
>WQTQ01000136.1 GCA_009786175.1 Bacillota bacterium
CCCAACTATGGTGTAGTCACATTCTCTCTTATGATGATTGGTATTTTCACATGGATGAGTTTTGCAGGGCTTATACGTATCAAAGCCCTACAGCAAGGGCGGCTGGATTATGTTGCTGCATCCAAAACTTTGGGTACGCCCAATATTGTTATTATTTTTAGGGAAGTGTTACCCAACCTTGTTTCTATTATTGTAAGCCAGTTTACACTTTCACTGGCAGGTAATATGGGTATCGAAACAGGTCTTACATTTTTAGGATTTGGCCTTCCCTTTGGTACACCAAGCTTGGGGCGGCTGGTATTTTACGCCCGTACCCCTGCAAACTTAACCAATCGCTTGTGGCTATGGCTCCCTGCGGCATTACTCATCATTATTATGATGTTATGCATAAATTTTGTTGGCCAGGCACTAAACCGTGCCGCCGACGCAAAGAAAAGAACAGTATAGGAGGAAATCACTATGAAAAAGCTATTACTTTGGGCAGTTCTTGCAATGCTTGTAGTGTTTGCAATGTCTGCGTGTACAAGGGTAGAAGATGTGACTGACGACAACAGAGGAGCAGACACAAACGTAGCTGTGGGCGAGCCTGAACCTGCCCCGGCCCAAGTAGAAACCGAACCGACAGAAGAAGTTGGCGAAGAAGCCGGTATTACCGCACAATTGCCAACCCCTGTTGGTGCAAACGACCCATTGGCATCCAAAAATGCCGTGTTGGAAAACTTTCCACAGTTTATCAACAGGCCCGGCGAACATGTGCCCGGCACAGTGTTCCATTATGGCCTTGTTACTACATCGCCATTCCCCGGCTCATTTGGCGGCGGCTTGTTCTGGGATGCTACAGAAGACAACATCATAGGTTCGCTGCTGGGTACAACCAGCTCTTTGTTTGCAAGTACACCATATTTCACATATGGCCATGCAGGTGTAGTAACTTGGGAATATGATATTGACGCCGCTACATTTACAATGCATATGCAACATGATGTTTACTGGCATGACGGTGTTCCGCTAACTTTGGCAGACCTTGTTTTTGCATATGAAGTAATGGCACACCCGGACTATGTTGGCGTACGCTTTAGCACAAACGAAAGACGTATCCTTGGCATTATGGATTACAATGCAGGTTATGTAGATTATATTGCAGGCTTGGTACTTTCTAACAATGACCGCACACTTACCATGCATTTTGATTCCATTAACCCTGCCATGCTGTACTTTGGCATATACTCTACCCCAACACCTCGCCATGTGTTTGAAGGCATTGCAGTTGCAGATATGCCTACAAGTGCCCCTGTAAGGATACATCCAATTGGTTGGGGGCCATTTAAATTCTACAGTCAAGTACCTGGTGAATCTGTTCGGATGGTGCGTAACGAAAATTTTGTATGGGGTACCCCATATATAGAAGAAATAGTTGTAGAGCGTATAGAGCCATCTCTTGCACCAACTGCAATGGCAACAGGCCAATTTGACTATATTAATACCTTCCCGGCTATACATTTTGCAGACTATCAAAACCCAACAAACTTCACATTTATTGGCTCCTCAAATGTAAATTACAGCTATGTAGCATTTAGGCTTGGACACTGGGATTTTGACGAAGGTAGAAACGTGTTTACCCCAGAACGTTATATGAACAACGTATACTTGCGCCGTGCAATGTCTATGGCAATTAACCAAGACGAAATTGGCGAATTGTTATTTAACGGCTTGCACTTTGCAGCGGGCAGCTTTATGCCGCCACACCATGGTGCATTAATGGATACAAGCTTGCCCGGCTTCCCATACAACCCAGGGCTTGCCAACCAAATTTTAGACGAAGCAGGCTTTACAATGGGCGCAGACGGTCTTAGAACATGGCCGGATGGCAGTCCGCTTGTTGTTAACTGGGCTCACCCAACAAACGAAGACCAAGACCACATTATTGTACCTCTGTATCAGCAAAGCTGGGCTGCAATTGGTGTAAACGTACAATTGTGGCAAGGACGCACCCACGACCGCAACTTCCTGTTTGACGTGCTTGACTATGATGACGATAACGATGAAATTCATATTTACACAGCAAGCTGGGGTGCAGGCTTTAACCCTAACCCTTCCGGTCGTTGGGGTCCGTACGCTATGTGGAATCCATCCAGGTACACCAGCGAGCGTTTTGAAGAGCTTCTTGCTAACCTAAGTGCCCCAGAGACATTTGACCCAATGGTTATGCGCAATGCATATTTTGAATTGCAGGCATATTTGCAGGATGTTATGCCTTGGTTTAACCGCCGTTGGAATATAGATCTTCAGGCTGTAAATAATCGCGTTTCTCATTGGGATACCCGTACAGGTACACCTCCGCAACAATTTGGCTGGCATACAATAAGACTACTCGCCCCAGAGCCTTACAGCAGATAATATTCATAAAAAGCTCCAACATCTCTTGGCAAACCAAGGGACGTTGGAGCTTTTTAGATTCTATGCAATTTTATCTTCGTACTCTATAATGGCCACTTCCTTGATGAGATACTCAAGCTTATCAATGATTCGTTCTAAATTCTGCATAACATTATCTGTAAAATAAACCTCTCCGCACTGGTCACATACAAGTGCCGGTACATTCTTTACGATGGTTACACACTTGTCTAATGTTATTGCATGGGTCTTTAGCTTTGATTCCATACTACCTTGAGTAATGAATCCATCTTAATTATAACACGAACTTTATACCGCATCCACTTTCGGCAATTTCCTTGCGCTTATAAAATGCCATAACAGCATCCATACACTTCTAAAAGTCATTGCAAGGGCTATGCCTATCCATACGCCGTTAATCCCCAGTACTGTGGCGGCAAGTATATAGGTTATAATTACACGCAGTACATTGCTGCTTACACTGACTATTGTGGGTTTATAGGTTAGCCCTTGCCCGCGGAAAGAGCCGGTTGCCACGCCTTCCATGCAGAACAGCAGCTGCGCTAAGCCGATAATGCGCAAGTAATCGCGGCCAATTATTATATCTGCGGGGTCGTCCAGGAATATTGACACAAGCGGCGTTGCAAAAGAAAACAACGCGACGGTTACAACCAGGCCGTAAACGGCCATAACAAGAGTGGCAACTTTATAAGTAGAGCGCATTCGTCCCCACTTTTTTGCACCAAAGTTTTGCCCCATAAACGCAGTTATGGCACTGGCAAAGCCGCCGGCCGCCATAAACGCCAACGACTCAATGTTCATGGCTACATTGTGTGCGGCAACAGCACCAACCCCAAACCCGGACGCAATAAGACGGGATACAACCATAAACAATGTAGTAAACAAAAAGGATTCTACAGCTACGGGTACGCCCCACCGCAAAATTTGAATTATTTTATCCCATGCAACTTTGATGAAAATCGAATATTGTTCAAACGGGCGGTCTTTATACTTTTTCATGGCCCACAGTTTTAAGCTAAGGTTAGCAGCGTTGGCCACAATCATGCTTATGGCGGCACCATAAATTCCAAACCCTAAAATAAAAATCAAAACTGGGGCAAGAACAATGTTAAGAGCCAGGGCAAACGAGTTAATGTAAAACGGGATTTTTGTGTTGCCGTAGCCCCCATACACGCCGGTGATTACAAAATGGGCAAAAGTGAACGGTAACGAAAGTGCCACAACGGATAAATACTGTTTGGCAACGGCAACCACCTGCGGGTCATCCATATTAAAGAAACGGATAAGGTAGCTGCGCGCCGCAACAACTAATATCGTAAATAATGCCCCTATGAAAATCGCCAAAATAAAACCGCTTTGGGCGTATTCCCTGGCTGTTTCCGGCTTGCCCTGCCCCATATTTTGCGAGACACCAATTTCCGCGCCTATACGGCACATAAGCATAAACGCCATGGCAAGCCAAAGAAACTGCCCCGCCAACCCGGCTGCAGCTACGTATTCACGTCCAAGCCTGCCAAGCCAAAACATGTTTGCCATATTATGTGCCATTTGCATAAAAGATGTGGCCATAATTGGCAAAGACAACGTTACCAGCTTTTGAAAAATAGGCCCTTGGGTTAAGTCGTACCGTTTTTTTGTCATAAGATTGGCTTACCCATTATAGGTTCTACCACCTTACACCAAACTATCTATATTCGTATATTCCATTCCAAAATCATGGGCCACTTCTTCGCATGTAAGGTACCCTTGGTAGCAATTTACGCCCAGTTTCAAACCGTCGTCTGTGGCAATGGCTTGTTCCAGCCCCATATTGGCAATTTTAAGCCCATAGTTTAACGTAGAGTTTGTAAGAGCGTAGGTAGATGTTTGGCTTACGGCACCGGGCATGTTGGCAACACAGTAATGAATTACGCCGTCTACAACAAAAGTAGGATCGTCGTGGTAGGTAGGGCGTGTGGTTTCACAGCAGCCACCCTGGTCTACGGCTACGTCCACAATTACAGAACCCGGACGCATATTTTTGAGGTAATCCCGCTTTATTAGTTTTGGTGCGGCGGCCCCGGGAACCAATACTGCACCAATAACTAAATCGGCATTTTTTACTGCCGCTTCAATATTGGCCGGTGTCGAATACATAGTTTGAATTTGATTAGCAAATAAATCGTCCAGGTAGCTGAGACGCTCCAGGTTATTGTCTAACAGAGTAACATTTGCGCCAAGGCCCACAGCCATTTTTAGCGCGGCTGTACCTACTACGCCGCCGCCGATAATTACGCAATCGCCTTTTTTAACGCCAACTGTGCCACCCAAAAGCACACCGCGGCCACCCATAGGCTTCTCTAAACAGCGGACACCGGCCTGGACGCTAAGTTTACCCGCTACTTCGCTCATTGGCTTAAGCAGCGGCAAACCGCCTTCTGCATCCCGTATGGTTTCATAAGCCACCGCCTTACATTTTTGCGTCAATAACGCGTCTGTAAGTGGCTTATCCGCCGCAAGGTGTAGGTATGTGTAGATAATTTGGTCTTCACGCATTAGCGGATACTCGGCTGCAAGCGGCTCTTTTACCTTGATAATCATGTCGCATACAGCCCAGACATCTTCCGCTGTGGCTAAAATAGTCGCGCCTGCCGCCGCATACTCTTCATCTGTCAGGGAGGAACCCTGCCCTGCCCCGGCCTGGACATAAACCAGATGACCGTGGTTTACATAATCTTTAACATTGTTTGGCGTCAAGCCCACACGGTATTCATGCCGCTTGATTTCTTTTACTGTTCCAATTTTCATGTCAATACCTCTTCACAATTTATTTTTTATTATAGTGCCACGTATATGAAATAAAATCAAGAGATAAAAATAAAGCACATTTCGTAGAATAATTTCCGAGGGGATCAAAAATGCCCCACCGGAAAACCGGTGAGGCAAGACATATAATTTATTTGTAAACGTACACCGCCTGATGCTCTCTGTCCCATCTTACGGCTGCGCCAAGTACTTCTGACACATATCTTGCGGGAACAAATGTGTGACCGTCTATTATAACCGCTACACCCATATCGTCCGGCAAAGGCACGTCAATACCCAGGGAAATTTCATTGTAGTTTTGGGTAATGTACACCACACGGGTAGTACTGTTAAAGCGCACTTCCGCGCCCAACGCTTCCGCAATTATACGAAGCGGAACCATTGTGCGGTTGTAACTTGCGTCTATAAAAGGCGCGACTTCACTTTCTGCCGCGTCACCATTACGGATAAACGCTGTACTGCCTATGACAAAACGCAAAATCTGAATTCGTACAGGCGGTGCGGTTACTGCCGGGTCTGCCGCAGGCGGCTCCGGTATTGGTGGTGGTGCAGGCGGTGCAGGTATGGGAAGCGGCTCTACAACAGGAGGCTGGGGCGTAGGGAGTTCGGGCGTAGGGAGTTCGGGCGTAGGGAGTTCGGGTGTAGGCGGTTCTTCCTTTACTTCTGTAGGTGGTTGTTCGTCCATGTACCCGTACTCATCATACTCATATTCTGTAGGCTCGCCGACAGTTTCATCAGTCGGCCTTGGACGAGGTGACCATGGGCGGGGCGGTAGTGGTTCTTCCAACGAAATACACGATTCCGGTGCGTTTGGGTCGCACGGCAGTCAGCTAAACCCCCAAGCAGCTTGGGACGGCAATACTGCAATTGTCACAACCAGTGCAACTAACAGCGCGAAAAGCTTTGGTACTGCGTGGTTCAATTTTTTCATTTCTTCCTCCTGAATGATTTTGTGCATATTACTTTACAGGCTTGGCAGACATTTCAATTTCCATGCCGCCAATGTTTTCACGCATTTTTGTATCGGCCTGCTTGTTTTGCATATTAATATAATCCATAAAGCCCATATGGCCTTTGCGCAATGCTTCTGCCAATGCCAAAGGTACTTCCGCCTCGGCAGCAACTACTTTAGCGCGCATCTCCTGTACTTTGGCGCGCATTTCCTGCTCTTCGGCTACGGCCAGGCTGCGACGCTCTTCTGCTTTAGCTTCCGCAACTTTTTTGTCCGCTTCTGCCTGAGCAATTTGAAGGTCCGCACCAATGTTACGGCCTACGTCTATGTCGGCGATGTCGATAGAAAGAATTTCGTAAGCTGTACCCGCATCCAGGCCTTTGGCCAAAACTGTTTTAGATATATTGTCCGGGTTTTCTTGTACTTCCCTGTGGGAAGCGGCAGAACCTACGGTGGTTACAATACCTTCGCCTACGCGGGCAAGAATTGTCGCTTCACCGGCACCACCGATAAGGCGGTCGATATTTGTACGAACGGTAACACGGGCAACCGCTTTTACTTCAACACCGTTCATTGCCACGCCGGAAACTATTGGGGTCTCGATAACTTTTGGGTTTACGCTCATGCGCACGGCTTCAAGCACGTCACGTCCTGCAAGGTCAATTGCGGCAGCACGCTCGAAAGGAAGATCCAGCTTTGCGCGATGGGCAGCAATTAGCGCGTTAACTGTCGCATCTACCCGGCCCCCGGCCAGGAAGTGAGCTTCTAATTGGCCTATTGGTATAGGCATACCCGCTTTTGTAAGTTTTATAAGCGGAAGTACAATTTTATACGGCGCAACACGGCGCAGGCGCATACCCACCAACGAGAAAATGCCAACTTTCGCGCCGCTGGATAGGGCGGAAATCCATAGCCCAATGGGCACAAAACGTAAAAATATAATTATGAATATCAGAATTGCAACGGCGATTGCAACAGCTGCGCCGTTAAAGGGAAAACTAATTGTTTGATTTGCAGCAGCTAAAAACATCATAGTAGTAGCCTCCTAATTCCCATTAATAACCTGAACAACAACTTTGTTTGTTTGTGCTTCAACAACTTTTACCATGGTACCACGCTCAACCATTTGGCCGCCTGTGGTAACCTGTACCCGCGTACCATTAAAGTCTACCTCACCTGCGGGGCGAAGTTTTGTAATGGTTTTGCCTTCCTTGCCAACTAAGCTGGCATAATCTACCTGTGGCAAGTCTTCTGCCAATGCTTCCGATAAAACCATTTTGCCATGGAACTGCCGTTTCCGGACATACATCCAGGCAAAGTACCCACCCAATAGCAGGATGGATACATTTATTCCGACAAACCACCACCCGCCGGGCACAAACATAACGGCCAAAATCGCCGACACTGCAAGAGCTGCAATGCCCACTACCGCGCCAATAAAACCGTCATACCCGGGCATAATAAGTTCCAGCACAAGGGCAAGCACGCCAATTACCAGCAATACGATACATAGTTGCAACATACACAAAACCTCCTTTTTATTTCCGCATGGAGTAAATCCATGCACGTAATGAATCCATGCTGCGCTTCCTTAGGTTCACATTACTACATACGCAAAAATAATCGAATAGTATGATAATACTTTACGATTGTTCGTAAGTAATATTTTCCAGCTTCTTACTCTGCGGTTTCCTTAGGCGGCGGGGTAAGAACCGGCTCGCGCACGCCCAAAACGTCTGACTTAAGAATGGGTACTTTAACCGTGCGGCCGCTGATACCCATTTCTATAACAAAGCAGTCTGTGCCCACATCTGCTACTTTGCCAAACATCCCGCCATTTGTTACTACATTGTCGCCGGCCTTTATGTTTGCTTGTAATTCCTTTAATTTTTTCTCACGCTTTTTTTGCGGGCGCATCATAAGAAACCATATGCCGCCAATCAGGACAACATACAAAAGTATCATTGGCAGGCCAAGGCCAAAACCTCCCGTGGCTTCCGCCGTTTGGGCCGCCTGCCCCGCATACTGTGTTACTTGGGCAGCCGCGCCGCCGTCTGCCGGTGGCTGGGCACCCCCCGGCACTACAAGACCATCTGCCGCCAAAAACAACATCCGTTGTATTCCGTTTGTTAGTGAATCAATCATGTTTTTTCTTCTGTCCTCTCATTATCCTATGAAATTTATCATTCCACCACTTTATTATAGTTGCTAAAACCCCGTGACGCAACTTAAAAATTGACTTATAATACTTATGATAAAATTTTACGGAAGGATGAACAAATATGTACGAATGCAAAACACGCATCACTTACTACGATCTGGACTTTAGGGGTAAAGTAAAACTATCCGCAATTTTGCGGATGATACACATAGCCGCCGATGTTAACGCAAACCAACTTGGCATAGGTTTCGCAACCCTTCACCCGTTAAATATTAGCTTTGTATTGCAGCGTTTTGGGCTTAAAATAACCAGAATGCCCCATTACGACGAAACCGTAACCATTCGCACATGGCCGGCGGAAATGGCCCGTGGTGCATTCTTCCGCAACGGAGACATGCACGATGAAACAGGCATAAAAATAATGGAATGGTCAAGCCTATGGATTGTATTCGATATTGCCGCCCGGAGAATATTAAAGCCGTCTGCTTTGCCAATTGAAATCCCACAGCTGACAGACATAGGCGTAAACATAAAACCGGAAAAAGTGGCAATGCCAATGGGCTTTGGCACGGCATTTTCCGAACACATCCACACTGTGCGATACGCAGATGTAGACACAAATATGCACATGAACAACAGCATTTACGGTGATTTAATCGGCAATGCCGTTTTCCCCACAGACACCGCCGCCCCGGACTGGAAAGAAGTGCAAATTAACTACATGGGCGAAACCCGCCTTGGAGAGGACATAAAAATCACCGCCCGTAAGGACGGCGATGTATACCTGGTTAACGGCCGGGCACCGGGAAGGGTGTCTTTTGTGGCAATGGTTGTCACAGAGTAATTTCAACCCCCTGATATCGTCTTATTGGGTTCTCTTCACCACAAAGGTAATGGATTGCCCGTAAAATATCGGTTTTTCGCAAAATTGCTTCCTCTGCGGGCAAATCAACCATTACGTCTTCCACCTCCGGTGTGTAGCGGAATTTACCCACTACCGCGCCGCAAAACTCCCCGTCTACCATAAGATAATACAAAGTATCCGGGTAGGAATGGGTATACCGCTGTTTAAGCCAATGCTCGTTGGATTTTACAAGAAAATCGCTGCGGTGCATGGCGTAAATAAATGAGCATGGCTGTGGGGTGTAAGTTTCCGGCAGCGTGTAATCTTCCTCCAAAATATAACCGTTATCGGTTTCCATAAAAATGCCGTCTGCCACCAATTCCAATGCGGCATTTTTTATGTCCTTTTCCGGCAGTTTGTAAAAAGATTTTGCCATACTAACGTTAAAAACCACGTGACGGTACGCAAACCGCCGCAACAAAATTTTCAACGCCTCGTGCCGCGTATATTTAGTAATATTAACATCCGGAAACATATCGGAAAATTTGTGCCAGCCCCTATCCCATTCGCCGTCAAACTGGTCTTCGTAAATAAGAAAGGCCTCTTGCAAACGGTGAAGGACGGGCGTTATTTCTTTAACAAGCATACC
>WQTQ01000137.1 GCA_009786175.1 Bacillota bacterium
GACGGCCCAAAATCCACAGGCACATATGTATGGATGGAAGTTGACGATTGGGTAAAATGGGAACGCAAACTGATAGAAGGGCCGTACATCCACCATGTTGTGGGCATACACGGCAACTTAATAAATGGCTTGAAAGAAGCCTGCAAGTATATCCCGGGGCTTAAAGCCGACCCGGTGTAATAAATTAATCACAAAGGGGAAAGTAAAATGTCTAATTTTACAGTATGTAATAAAAATGATGTGACGTACCTGGACATCCGCATGGCAATGGTAAAAGGCCTGCGCACCGCGGACGAAATTAAGGAAGCCACCAACGCCTGCGGTGAATGCGTTGGCTGCGAAACAAGCCTGGATTGGATATTGTCCACAGTATGCCGCTGCAGGGCCGTTCCGCTGGAAGCGGTGGTTAAAGCGGTGAAAAACGGAGCTGACACCGTGGAAAAAGTAGGCGAAGCTGTAAAGGCAGGTACCGAGCCTACTTGCGGCAAGTGTAAAATTTTGATAGAAAATATAATTGCCATTGGGAAGTAGTACACAGCTTTGCGAGGAGCCGATAGGCGACGAAGCAATCCAGTGACTTTTATTTTAGCCGCCGGATTGCTTCGTGTTTCGTTTTTCTATATTTTACTTATAAAACGCCTCAAACGCCCTAAAGGCCATGTAAACGTCTATCTTACTTACAACCTCGTAAGGCGCGTGCATACTTAGCACCGGTACACCAATGTCCACGATGTCCATGTCGTATTGGGCCAGGAATTTGGCAACGGTTCCGCCGCCGCCCTGGTCTACTTTGCCAAGTTCGCCAACTTGCCACTTTACGCCCGCGCCATCCAACATAGTGCGTACAAAGGACATGTACGCGGCGGAAGCATCTACCGTGCCGCCCTTGCCGCCGGAACCTACATATTTAGCAACACCCACCCCATGGTGAACAAAGCAGGAATTGCGCTTTTCAAACGCACTGGAAAATGCAGGGTCGTACGCGGCGTTAACGTCTGCGGAAAGTGCTTTTGACGCGGCCAGAACACGGCGGGCTTTGGCCCCTGCCGCTTCTGCAAGTTCTTCCACAAAGTAAGCGAAATAATTGGACGCAAGGCCTGTATTGCCTGCGCTGCCCACTTCTTCCTTGTCTGCCAAAACTGTGACAGTTGTGTATTCCGGAGAAGTTGCGCCAAATTCCGCTATAAGAGATGTGTACGCACACACCCGGTCGTCATGGCCGTAAGAGGCCACCAAGCCCCGGTCCAGGCCGATGTCACGGGCTTTATAGGCCGGTACAGCCTTAATGTCTGCCGTATGGAAGTCCGCTTCGGTTATGCCGTATTTTTCGTGTAAAAGTTTAAGAACGGTGAATTTTGTTTTCTCTTTAATGTCGTCGTCCTGCTCCGGAAGGCTGCCCGCGATAAGGTTCATGCATTCGCCGGTAAACGCTTCGGACAATGTTTTTTTGTTTTGGTCTTTGCCCAAATGCGGCAGCAGGTCTGTGATGTAGAACAGCGGGTCGTTTTCGTCTTCGCCAATGTTTACCCGCACCATTTCTCCGTTTTCCTTAAACACAACACCATGCAGCGCAAGTGGAATAGTTGGCCATTGGTATTTGCGAACGCCGCCATAGTAGTGGGTTTTTAGGTAGGCGATTTCCGCCTCTTCGTACAGCGGGTTTGGCTTCAAGTCCAGGCGAGGGGAGTCGATATGGGACGCCACAATGCGCAGGCCATCTTCCAACGGCCTTGTGCCAATAGTGGAAAGCATAATTGCTGCGCCGCGGTTGCGCACATAAACCTTTGCGCCCGGGGCGTATTTTTTGCCGGGTACAAACTCCGTATAGCCCAGGGAACTTGCCATTTCGATTACAGTTTCCACACAACAGCCTTCCGTTTTGGAATTGTCCAGGAAGGTTTTGTAGCCTTCGTTAAACGCGAAAATGGTTTCCATTTCTGCGGCGGACAATTTACTTGCGGCGTGCTTGCCGGTGAATGTAAGTTTGTCTTGCAGTTGCTGGGATGGTGATTTTTCTTTGCTCATGGGTTACCTCCTGTGGGGATTTTATATTTTACTTAGTAGTCTTAACATTTCTTTTTCAGCCTTTTCTTTTTCTAGTAACTTAACTTGGAGACGTAAAATAAATAAAAGCAATAATAACACTACATTTAATGTCAAGGTTACAACGAAAAAATAGGGACTGGCAAACCAGCTAGGTACTCTAAAAGGTGTTCTGATAGACTCTAGCCCACTTATTCGATGTAGTATTTCATGTGAAGTTACTTCCGAACTAGACAGAATTTGAATATTTATAAATTCTCCAGGGTTTAAAAAGAACTCCTTAATTTCAATACTATTATCTCTTACACCGATGCCATTTATTAACCCTGTCGTATTATCCATGACGAGAGCATCATAAATGCGAATATCACTATCAAAAACTATATACATTGGTTCTCGAAAATCTTCTTCAGTAACTACAAAATTTCCAGTATTTCTCAAATTAAGAATTGTTAAAAAGGCATTATCTATTTCGATGTCATTATATACAAATGTTATTCCACTTCCAGGCTTGTTAGTTAAAATTTGAGTTGAGTTGTTATAACTAATAGTAATCTGATTAGTTGCACGAAACCTATGAGTAATTATTATTGATACGACAATTGTTACCACTGTAAGTATTATTGAAATTAGAAAACCTGGACTTTGCAGATAATTTAATACTTTTTTCATGTAGGAATCATTGGTATTACTTTTACTTGATATTTTCACTAAAGCCCCTCCCTTTAATGTATTTGTTAACGATTGTACAGGTTTCGCATAGTGTGTTCCAATATTTAAACAATACCATACTTCGACGAACTTCTCAACAATTTCAACTGTTAATTTGCGCATTTTTGCTATACTCGTATCAACACAACTCCAACACTTCATAACTAACAAAAGCCACCACAATTTCCCCAAAAATCGCAGTGGCTTTATACATTATTTCAAAAAATTACATTTACCCCCTGATATAACATCCTTGTTCGGTGTCAAAGGAAGTTTTCATATTATACCGTGTTTTGTGTGTATTCACAACAGCATCATTTACATTTACTTTTACTCTCCTCACCTTCGCCATTTACTTCAATACCTTTCAAATCAAGGGCATTAAGCGGCGAGACAACTTCGTTGCCGGAGTGTAATTCATACTCTTTGCGGGCGGCCTTGGCAACACTGCCCCCTTGTTTTGCTACTTTGGCGGTTTCTGTCATGCCCTGTGGGTTTTGTTCTTTGGCAAAGTCGGTAGTGGCAGATTCTGCAAGCATGTTTAGAATAAGTTCTGTGTTGGTTCATGTGGTCACGCAAATTTTCTTTCTTCAAGCCTTTAAGCACTTTGTATTCCTTGGTTGTTTTGCCGCTCCACTCGTGGGTTATAATATCTGTAAGCGTGGCGTATTGCTGTGTTGATAGCAATTTCCGGATCGGCAATTTCATCTAAGCGTTCCGCTCCTACTTGGGCCAGCCATAACTTAAACGGTTCTGCTTTTGGCGATGGGATGGATTGGATAAGGCGTAAAAGCTGCTGGGTTGTGGCCACATCGGTAAGGCGCATTTTTCCATCCGGGGCCTCCATTTTTAACTGTCCGATATTTTCGGACAGTTGGCTTCCTTCTGCGTCTAGCTTTTTCTTTAGGTCACTCCAAATGGCGCGGATTTTTTATGTTCTTATTCCAAAACCTCAACTCTATAGGCAATAGACTTCCCGCATGTCTTAAACCCCAACTTCTGTGCAAACTCAAGGTGGCTTATGCAATCGTCGTTTATAAAATAATCCACTTTTGATTTGCCAATGTCAAAAGCAAATTTTGCGGCCATGGAAAGCAGCGACATGCCTATTTCGTCATTGGGTACTTCCAAGGCAAAAATTTCCGACGCTTCTCTGCTCCA
This sequence comes from Bacillota bacterium, assembly GCA_009786175.1. The sequence continues at coordinate 3,916 of WQTQ01000137.1, forward strand.
AAGGCTCATTAATACATAGGAATTGCCATGCATGTAAATTTGCCAGCGGGATAGGTCTTCCAGTATATCTTTGCTTGACCAACCCATGTCCGGGTTAACTCTGCTATGCACCGCCGCGAAAATATCAAAATTTTCTGCGGTAATTGCTATTGCGTCAATGTCATTTGCGGGGGTGAAATCCTCTTTTGCCAGGCAGGTAATTATATGAGATTCCAGCACATTCGCGCCTATTTCTTCAATAAAATCTGTCGGCGGTTCGCAATTGCGGTATACAAGGTCAACTTCCCAGCCGGGGTATCTGTCCCGTAAAATTTGCCAAAACCCTTGGTACTTCTCCGGGGTTTCGGCAAAAAATTCTTTTAGCAGTACGTTATTGTTGTGTTTAAATACGGACATTTCCATTTAATTACTCCGTTCTATCGGCAGGAATGTACGGAATTAATCCTTTAATAAAGGCCTGCTCCTGCACTTCTCTTGGCATTCTGCGAATGTCTGTAAAATATCCATTGACGGATAACATCCAAATCATGGGGTTATCTTTAATTAGATCGCTCAAAACAAACTCAAAGTTAGAGTATGACAGTTTCAACAGCCTGCTAATTTCATTGGCCTTACTGCCGGCTGTGCTTTTTGCTATGCTGAACCAATCGGCAATGTCACCTGCAGTCATGCTAATTGGCTGCGATTTGTCAAAAATGAAATTATTTTGGCCTATTGCGTAAGCTATTCCGCAAGCCCAGGTACGGGCTTTACCTGATACAAGCGGCGACGGGCGTTTGCGGCATAACTTTACCAATGCTTTTAGACATAGCTCTTTGTATTCAGCGTTAAGTTTTTCATCGCAGAAGGCTTCAAGTATTTTGGAAATTTCCATATATTTTGCGGACATTGCTTTTGGATTCTTGTCAAGAGGAACTTTTTTTGACAAGGAAAAAGCTCACATGATTAGGCTTTGGAAAACCTTGTCATATGGGCTTGGTTGCTCAAAATGTCTAAGATTACGCTATATAACTTTTGTTTTAGTAACGTGCTACTAGGCAAAGTTAAATCACTCTTTTACGCACAGGAGTCCATACTTCGCTTTTTTTATTGGGCTTAGAAAAATCATATGATTCATACCATGTGATAATTGGCGCACCAGTTTCTTCATATTCCGATGTAGGCAGCCATTCAGAAGTCTTAGCGTATGCTTCCTTTGTGTCTAAGATATTACTGTTTGCAGGGTACACATTATCCACTGCGGAAACTACATGCCATGAGGATGCTTCAAAAGGTAGCACATCAAACCTTCCCTTAAATCTGTCGGGCATAGGTTTTTCCATGATTACGCCGACACAATAAAGAATTTCATCGCCTTCATTTATGACCGATTTGATCCCTTCAATTGTTTGTCCATGAACAGTTACAATCCCCTTCGGTTCAACCGCCGAATATTCCATAAGGACGAGCAAGTCCTCTTGCTTTAACTGCTTCCAAACATTGGCGGTATGGGGGTTTGCACCGTGATAAATAAGTGGGATATGCCCTATTTTACCCATAAGATAAAATTCACCACGTTCGACAATACGATATTCCATTTCAATGCCTCCTTTTAATGTTAGATGGAAGAATAACGGTGGAAACACTTTGAGCGTGTCTGAACTTTTACGAAGCACAGATGGCGAAACACAATACATAGCTTGAAATGCTTTGCTAAATGCGTCCGGCGATTCGTAGCCACATCGAAGTGAAATGTCAATTATCTTTTCTTCGCTAGTTTGTAATAAACTCGCTGCTATGGAAAGTCTGCGTTTGCGGATATATTCATTTAATGTCATGCCCGCAAGGTATGAAAACATTCGTCTAAATTGATATTCCGAGCAACAAGCAATTCGCGCCACTTCTGTAAAGTCAATTACATCAAACAAACGCTGTTCGATATAACGCATGGCGGCATTCAAATTCGCTGTTGTGTCCATTGTTATCCCCCTTTCCGTTATAACTATAACAGGCATTAAAAATAAAATCCCGTCATTATCGGTATGGCTTATGACGGGAAATAAAAACTCACATAACTACTCATCGTAAATTTGAAAATTGCTCAATAACCCAATTAGCATTTTCAGATATACTTTTTGTTCCATCCATACGTATAACAGGACATGGCAATTCTGTTATCCATTGTTCGTGTAGTTTACGGCCAAACTTTGATACTTCCGCTGTTTCATATTTTTGAGCATTGGCAATGTAATCATTGACATCACCGTGGAATCGGGTGATTTTATACATATCACCTCCGGGAAGAACCCTTTTGCCCCATCGTGCATATTCTCTGATGCGAACTCGCTCTGCACATACCTCCGCAGGTGTGGAGATAAATACTGCTAAATCTAATAAAGGGTGGAACAACTTTCTGTCATTAAATATTGTACCTGAAATAACAAAATCAGGATACTTTTTTATGTCACTCATCAAGCCCTTGGTTCGTTCCTCTGATGGGCGAGTAGCTGTAAGCGGTATTTCTGTGTCCCAACGCCATAAATAATCATCAATATCTAAATATTGATAACTAAGTCGCTCCGCTATTTCTTTCCCAAGAGTAGTGCTTCCTGCGCCCGATGCGCCGAAAATAATAATGCCCATATTCACATTACCTTGTCATAGTTGATATTTTTCACTTTGCTAATTACAAATACATATTTGGTATGCCTGAAAATATCTAAGGCTTTGTTCCAATCGAAATAATATTTCTGGATACTCCAATCAATTCAGGTACTGATTCAACCAACTCTATGCAGCTTATTAATTGCTTTGCTTCCTTATCGTCTGTTGGCAGGGTGTTATTTCCCAGAGCATTGGCAATTCCCTCAACAGCTACTTGCACAATATTCACAAACCCACTTTCTGTCATTTCACAAACGATTTCTTCCGGCGTATGCCCATATGAAAGTGGCAATTTTGTATATGCGTTATTATCAATGATGCCGGAATACAACGCTTGCTTTATTGGCTCAAGCCCCATCGCATCAATTAAGTGGCGATATTTCATTGAAGAAATTAAGAAATTGTATCGGTTCATTACGGTACATATCATAATGCCATCTTTCTTTAATACCCTAAAAGCCTCTTGTAGACATTTCATACGAGATTCTTTAGATTGTAAATGGTATAAAGCTCCCATTAGTAAAACCATATCCATACTTTCGTTTTCATATGGTAAATTGCGTGCATCAGCACAAGTATATGAAGCTAATTCCACGCTTTTTTCTATGCTTTTTTGTCTTGCGATTTCAATATGGTTTTCTGCTAAGTCCAGCAAATGCACTATATGCCCCATTTCAGCCAACCAAAAGGCATACGCACCTGTCCCACCGCATATGTCCGCTATATCCATTGAACTGCTGTGCAAAAACCGAGAAATAATGTTTTTTGAACGGGCAAATTCTAATGTTTCGCGCAATTCACGCTCATTTTCATTGAAAACATCTGCATAATACGATTTTACAGCATCATTATTTTCCACGCTGGCGACCTCCCTCAATAAACAAAATTATGGTGTTCTTTAGACAGTGAATGTACCGCCATGATAGTTAGTTTATTCGGAACACTGCAATGGCTCAAGGGATAAAATTTCCTTGCCTAAATTTTTTGCATATTCAATTTCATTTTTTGTACTACTTCCTATATATCCATCCACATTAACAACATAAATCGCATCACTTATATCTATTTTTTTACGATGTATTTTATCCAACATTTCACCGTCAAGCCCCTCGTGTTTTTGTCCATCAAGATTATATACACATTGGATTACAGCGTGTCCTCGTTTCAATTCTAATTCTTCAGCAATTTGTATCATCTTTTTTGAAAATTTCATACTTCCGCATATTGTTACTACTTTTATATCATTCATAGATGCACCATCTCTTTCGCCTAATATAGATATTATAACTCGCTCATGTACTCAAAAGCGAGGGCAGTAAATGTGATTACTCTACCCAGTATAGCACAGCAAAAATCCAAAAGCCATACAAACTTTCGAGAAAATCCTGCTCTGAATCGAGCCTTTCAGAGCCAAAAACTACAGCTTGCCGTATGCTAGTTGTGGCGGTGGCGGGTGGTATACTGGACACCAAGACGGGGGGTGATGCGTACCCCCTGCCCATTATCTCACCCCCCGTCGCCAGCTTGTGAACACCACCCGCCAAAACATTTGTCAAGGCACGTTTCACCGCCTTGACAAATGTTTAGCCACAACGGACGGTTAGCCATTATCGCTCTTGGCTTTGTGATTTTTTCTTAATCTTTTGCGGTGCAGGGGTAGTAGGTTGCACGGTTTTGGTCGGTTGGTTGTACCCACGTACTTTGTTGGCAAAGTTGAGTTTCTTCTGAATTGTGGCTTCCCGCCGTTCGATAATTTCATCCAAACTTGACGGCTTACGGTCTATCAAATCATCTACCAACCATGACACAACACGAGAATCCACGCCTTTCAGCACATCTTGCGCCCTGTGTTTGAGTTTACTCCTGTCGCCATATCCAAGCGCAATAACCTCTGTGGCAAGAGTAAGGTATAGAGTTTGACAAATTTTCAACTCCTCTGTGTCCTCGGTATGTTTTTCCAATGCGGCAAGGGTAGTATCGCTGATTTTAGCGTGTTGTTTTGCAATTCCAATAAGAAAATCCCAATCGGCTTTAGTGACGCTATATTTTGATGTTAGCGTACTTGGCTTGGTTTCACGGCTTAACTGGTTCACCCTATCCAAATCATCTTTCCGTGGCTTGAATTGCGACTGCATATCTGAAAAGTTTTTTTGCTCTGCCTTTAGCTTATCTTTTTCAGCCTGTACCTTCCCCTGTGTTTGTTTAATCTCGTCTATCAAGGTGTCCTTTGTTTCCATCAACTCTAAGGCTTCTTGCCTATGTTTGGAATTTTCGTCAATAAGGTGCTGTTGCTCGGATAATAACACCGCCTCAACCTCTGCCCTTACATCATCTAAAATGTCGGGGTCGGTTTTCATTTCCTCCTTGACTTCATCACGGATTTTTTTGTACTCGTCCGGCCTGAATGTTTTACCCCGCCCCTGTGTTTCCTCTGCAATCTCTAAGCCGTGGGCTTGGCATAGTTGCCTCAATATTTGCCGCTCCTGTATGCGCCATTCATTGATAGAATTTTTATTTTTGCCAAAACCCATTTGCTCTAAAGCTACCGATTGACTGTTACGAGTTTCTAAGCTGCTCTTGTAACCTGTGGCGATTGGAATATAATCAATGTGCAAGTGCGGCGTTTTTTCGTCCAAGTGCATTACGGAATTGAACACATAAAAGTTTTGGTTTCGCTCTGAAAAGCCCTTTGCGTATTCGTCTAAAATTTTGGCGGCAAGTTCCCCATCGGGCGAACCAACGGCACATGTATTTTTATCACCAATGCCAACCACGATTTCATAAAATGACTTTTCCTTATTTGATGAAGTGGCAACGGTATCTTTATTGGCATTGCCGAAAAGGTGTTTATAATAATCATCAATTTTTCTATCCGCACGTTTTTGTTTTGCGTTATAATTAGCAAGTGCTTCACCGAAACATTTTTGATATGCGTCCTCCAAACTTTCTTTGGCGTAGTAAATATTGTTTTCCGTTTTGGTAGGGTCAATATTTTTGTAGATATGGTTTCGGTTATTATGGTTGAGTGAACCTCTGCCCCTTGCGTGTGATATTCGTCTGTTAGCCATATGGCAACCTCCTTCGATTTTGGTGTTTTGGTCTTTAATACGCCGTAGGCGCACAGCCGCCGGCAGGCCCCCTTTACCTTTGATATACCCAGCGCAAGCGATAGGGGTATGTCAAAGGTAATAAGGGGTTACTTTTGAAAAAAGTAACAAAACCTGCGGCTCGGCGTGAGTGCAGGTTTTGCGGGGTTTGTGTGCGGCTGTTGCC
>WQTQ01000138.1 GCA_009786175.1 Bacillota bacterium
CAAACCGGGATGCCAAACACACCCGGTGTCCATGAGTGGCTAAGAATTAACCTTGGCAGTGCCGCAACAATTACAACCATAAGAATTTTGCATGGCACAATCGCACAAAACAGCAGAGAGTATTTAGTTTTGGGCAGCAATACAGACATTCCGCCAACTCTTGCAACTCTCGGCTACTTCACAGAATTAGGACACTTTTCCAGCGATGTTTCATATGGCAGTAACATTGTTGTAGGCTCCAACACATTTGTTATAAACTCTGCCGAGGCATATCAATATATTTGGTTTTATATCTTAAGAGGCCCCGGCAGCGGGGGTTCCCGCGCGCGGTTTATAGAAATTGAAGTTTACGGAAGCTACTAACTAATGCATAATTAATTGCATACCCCCTGATATCACATTGGCGAATGTGATATCAGGGGGTATTGTACTTTAAACATCCTATGTTATAATTTGCTGCAAAAGGAGAGATGGATATGTCTGCACAACACGCTTCCAGGGGTGCATATTTCCGGTACGCGTCTGCTTACCCAAGCATTGCTTGCCATGGGGCCGGATATGCCAGCGAGCAGGATTATTTGTATATTAATTCTGCCGGTATTTACATGAAAGATTGCCCAAAAAACATTTATTCCCATGGGGACGGACGCAAAGATTACTATCTGGCGTACCATTATGGCGGGCATATGTTTTTGACTATAGACGGCGTACGGCATGAAGTAAAACCCGGGGATTTATTTCTGTTGTATCCGGGCCAGCCTCATACTTATTGGTACATAGATGACGGAAAAATACAAAACTACTGGATTCACTTTACGGGCTACGCCGCGCGCTCTATTGTAGAAATTTTCCGCTCACAAGGGCAGCAAATAATCTCTATCGGTAAGTATTTAGAGAATAATGCGTTTTTTAACAGAATCATCGACGAATTGGAAATGAAAAATTCCGGCTTTCAAATGATGTGTGTAGGGCACTTTTTGCAGCTTATAGCCACACTTATACGCCAGATGCAAAACACAGATAAAACCGCCCAGTGTAACCAGGCAATTGTACGCAGTATCCAATATATCCGTGACAATTACAAAGAAAAAATTTTAATAACAGACTTGGCAAAAGAAGCCTCGATGAATGTAAAACGGTTTACGGCAGAATTTAGCGCATACACAGGTACTTTGCCTAAACAATATATTGTTATGTACCGTATAGAGCAAGCAATAGGCCTAATTACATCACAAAATATCAGCATGAGCCAGGCCGCAGAAATGGTTGGGTTCGACAACCAAATGTATTTTAGCCGCATTTTTAAGAGACACATGAACATGACACCAAGCCAGTACAAGAAAAAATATACCGGCCGTTAAGTATGGCAGGCTTTGTTTAATGTCTTTGAAATTGTCATAAACACCAGCAGCACCGCCGCAAGAATAAGCGCGCACAAAGAAACCATCATAAAAACTTGGGTTCCGTGGCTGTCTATTATAAAGCCTGCCACACTGTTGCCAATTATTGCCCCCAGTCCAAGCTCGACAGTTCCCATTAATGTAATGGAAGTAGACCTTACAGAATTGGGAGTAACCTCGTCTAAATACCTCAAACGCCCCGTCAGGCCAAAAATAAAGCCCGGCGTACCGCCTACCAGGTGCGCCGCCGCAACCCAGAAAAACGAATTGGCAAACATAAGCAGCAACACATATACAAACATAAAACATATGCCAAGTATCATAAGCCTTATTGAACTTACACGCTTACATACAGTACCAACAAGAATAAACAACGGAATTTCAACAATGCACCGTAGAAATTGAATCCTGAAAACATAATCCGGCCCTCTTCCGACTTCCGCCACAAAAGCAACCATAAATACCCACAATGGCTGCAATGCCAACGCCGATAACGCAATAAATAAAATAAGAGCAAGGTATCGCTTATTAGAAACAAGTGATACAGCGTCCTTTCTCAAGTCAGGTTTTACCCGCTGCACGCTATTTTCCTTATTGCTTTCTCCCCTGCCCTTTGATACAAAAAGCCCCCAAACAATTGCAAACACAGTAATACCAACCGAGATTGGAATTACCGCCATTACGCCAAAATTGCCGCTTATGTGCATGTATGCCCATGACAGCAAGCCAAAAAAAACAGACCCTGCCAAACGAATATGTCCGTATTGCAGCCCCGGTATGGCATTTACTTCAGACATGGTATGGCTGTCTAAAAGCCCTACAATCCCGCAGCGGAAAATAACATCCAGCAATAATAATATTGTAGCCAAATAGAAATTACCCGTAAGTAAAACACTGCCAAAAAAAATTACCGACCCAACAAGGCAGAAACACAATACCCGCCTTGGCGAGCCGGTTTTATCGCTAATCATCCCCCAAACAGGCTGAAATACCATGCTAAGCACCGCAGAAATAGCAATAAAGATTCCAATCTGCGAATTTGGAGCCCCAAGATGGGTTAAAATTAAAACAACAGAAGCAGGCCCCACAAGGGCCGCCCAAACAATGCCGACAAAAACAAACAGTTTTGCAACCGGTGGTGCAGGCATATAATTTCGTATTCTAACAAGCATAATTAGCTCCTAATCGGAAAGTGTATCAAATACATTTTCAAATTCATTAACCCGTACTCTGCGGCGCACGTTAACTTCCGCACGGTTCGCGCCCACAACCAGTACGGTGTTCGTACCGTCTATAAACAACATATCGCTGGTGTAATGCAAAGAATTATGTTCCCATAAATGATTTCCGCGCAAATCTATAGCATGGAAATTCCGGTCCGAACCAACAATCACTGCCCCATGCCCAACAGAAAGATGGGTAGCCCGCCTTCCAAGGTTAAACTCCCCTACGTGTGTACCGTTCATATTTACAATGTATACAGTACCAACAGAGCTGCCATTTAACGTGTTCAAATGCCTGTCCCCTGTTACGTATACCAAGTGTCTGTTACCGTCAAACCCAATATGAGAAAGCTCATTCTGCAAGTTAATAGTCCACGCTCTTTGTGGTTCGGAAACCAAGTATGGACGTGTTATTATCTGATAACATCTGATTTCTGACGGTGTGGCAATGATAAGCCTGTTATCTGCCATAAAACGTATGGTGTAAATCAATTCTTCTAACATTACAGCCGCAAATAAACCTTGATGTACGTCAACACCGGCAGCTCTGGCATCCGAGTCATTTATATACCTGAATTGAATAGTGGTTGTTTTCCATACATTCACGTCCACAATTGCTACAGCAATGTAACGCCCATTTTCAGAAACATCTACTGCCAAAGGGAAAACCAAAGCATCGGCTATATTTTGACTGTATAAAGGCACACCTGCTCTGATGCTTTGCTGGTTATGGACGTAAATACGGTACCCAAATGAAGTTTGCAAGATAACAGATAAAAAACCTGTCTCGTTTACGAAAAACGACACAATAGGGTCGTCAAACTCTGCAGTAAACATAAGGCCGGACGGGTTAAAAACGTGAACACTGCGTCCACCGGATTGTTCGCCCACCGCAATAATGTCCCCCCGGGCAACCGTCATCGCCCGTGTAAAGCCAATGGATTCGGTCCAGTGCGCACTCATGTCAGACACACGCCTGTATTGCACACCGGAACGGGTAACCAAGTAAAAAAAACGTGAATTATTGGAATGAAATGAGGGATTGGCGTCAAGGTCGAAAGGTATGCTGTACCCGGGTTCCATACGTACCACATGGCTTTGTCCAAAAAACGGAAGAAGAAACTGCACCATTAAAACAATGGTTATTAACCCCACAAAAATAAGTAACTTGGTTTTTATAGTCAATATATTCACCTGCTTGTTTTTATCACCTAGCATATTGTCACAGCACCATTATATGTGCTGTTATGAGTTTATCATTACCCGGTCCCAATAGCAATAACTCCTTGTAACGGTTTATAGATAGATGTGTTAATTTGCACAACCTCCACTTCGCTGCCGTCCACATAAATGTGCTTATACAATTTTATGTGATACCCTTCCTGCGACTGTAAAGTTATATACCTTTCTCCTTGTGGGATTGTATTATCAATTACTTCCCTGTATGGCCCGGGGGCAATTGTTTCTACTCGCTTTGCCTGAAAACGAATACTGCGGTTAGCGGGACGGTTTTCATGCCCGTGTATGAAAATTTGCAAATTTCCATCTGTCATTTGACTTGTTATAAGTATTGGGTGCAGGGTATTATTCTTGAATTTCAAATCGTAATAATCCCCGGCAACAGTAGCATCAAAACCACTGTCTACATAACTTACAGGTACAGAATGGTTGTGCCGCTGTACAACCGGCAGCTCTGCCATTAAAACCGCATTGTAAAGAGTAGACACAACTTGACATACACCGCCGCCAATATCTTCAACAGGCTCGCCCCGTACAAGCACTATGGCAGGCTTGTATCCGCTGTTTGGCCTGTGCGCGCCCACAATCGCACCTGTAGAAAAAACTTCCCCGGGATACAAAACCCGATTATGAATTTTTTCTGCTGCCAGCCGCACATTATGTATTCTGGGGTCTGTGTCCGTACCTGCGTATTCTGTTTGAAACGAACCTATTACCGATACTTCAAAGTCAAAATCTGCCATGGTGTAGTTGGGTTGTATTGTTTGCAGTATAATTTCCACAACGCCGCTTTCAAGGCTTCTAAGCACCTTATCCGTTGCCAATGCGATTGCCTGCGTATCCATCCCGTAGCCCACTTGCTCCGGTATAACTACTATGTTACCGTTTTCCAGCGCGAAACCGGCATTTTGCACCGGCTTACTAATTTGACGCGAAATACCGCTAAAAATACTCTCCATACGCTGTGGGATAATTTCCAGGCGGGCAGATGCGTTAATTTCATACGCACGTCCAAACATGCGCATAAGCCTGCTTTGTAAATTACCGGCGGTGCTGTACGCCATGGCCAGTTGAATGGGCTCGCTAAAGTTAAGCCTTGCGCCAAAATCTGCAAAAGCAAATTCCGCGATTATTTTTTTGCCAACAGAATATTGAATTGTCTTATTTTCAAGGCCCGGCTGGAAGTGTTCCATTAACACCGCATCGGCTTCTTCTGTTGTTAATCCGCCAACAGGTACACCGTGTATGTAAATATGAGTGTAGATTCTGTCTTGTGGTGAATTTACAAAAATTAACACCAGCCCCAAACTGACTGCCAAAAGCAAAATAATTAGTAATATTTTCGTTTTTTTCACATTTATCACCTCTTATGCATTATATTAAGCAGGGAGATGAAATTATGTATGTTCCAACAACAAAACCGCTTACATCCAAACTGCTAAGACAAACAATATACACGCTTCTTACCTACTACCCCATCATAAATCACTGGGTAATTGGAAGAAGCCGAATGGGCAGCCCCGTTTATGCATTAACAATTGGACACGGTGAAAAACATGTGCTGATAAACGCTGCCCACCATGCCAACGAATGGATTACATCTGTAATTGCCATGAAATTTTTAGAAGATTGTGCAAGCTCGGCAAAGAGTGAACACGAGTGGATTAATAGAACTACCCTTCACATAGTACCAATGGTTAACCCGGATGGGGTTGACCTTGTGACAGGCGGGCTTAACAATTCACATGCAGCCTATAGAAAGGCCCGGCTGATGGCAGGAGAGGAACCGTTCCCCGATGGCTGGAAAGCAAATATTGCGGGAGTAGATTTAAACTCTAACTACCCGGCAAGCTGGGAACAGGCAAAACATGATAAATTTGAACGGGGTTACACAAAACCGGGGCCCCGTGATTATGTGGGAATGTTTCCCCTTTGCGAGCCGGAAACCGCCGCAATGGCCGCATACACCATGGCAAAAAAATTTGTCTATACCGTTTCGTTGCACACACAGGGAGAAGTCATCTACTGGCAGTACCAAGATTACAGCCCGCCCGGGGCAGAAGAACTTGCCAAACGTCTTTCTGCCGCCGCCGGTTACGCATTGGAAGACGTACCGGATGTGTCCTCCCACGCAGGGTATCGTGATTGGTTTATAGAGACGTTTAACCGGCCGGGCTTTACCGTTGAGTGCGGCCTTGGAGAAAACCCGCTGCCCCTTTCCGATTTTGAAAGTATTTACAAAAAAACAGCCCCGCTGTTGTGGGAAGTAATATAATCAATGTATACTATAGCCGGAACAATTAACACAACTTTACTCCATGCGAAAATCCATGTGGTGACTCAGAGTCACCACTTCAAACCAAATTTAATCCAACCCCAAAGGAGCGATTCAAATGAAAACAGACAATTCATTCCTAATCCGTCAGCTTCAAAACCCGCAAGGCATCGTTGATGTAGTCCTGGACACAGACACCTACAACGAAATTGACGACCAGTACGCGTTGGCATACATGCTGCTTTCCGCTGAAAAGCTGCGTACACAAGCAGTTTATGCCGCGCCGTTTCACAACGAAAAATCAAATTCCCCCGGCCACGGCATGGAGCTTAGCTACAAAGAAATTTTGAACATTATGACACTGTGCGGCAGGGACGATTTGCACAAAGCGGCCTACCGCGGTTCCGAAAATTATCTGCCAAACGAAACTACGCCGGTGGAATCTGACGCCGCCCGGGACTTAGTAAAGCGGGCCATGGAATACACGCCGGAAAACCCCTTGTACGTCCTTACCATTGGCGCAATTACAAACATCGCTTCTGCCCTTTTAATGGAGCCTGCCATTACAGACCGCATAGTAATTGTCTGGCTTGGGGGCAGCCCGCACCATTTCCCAATTTGGCCGGAATTTAACATGACACAAGACATTGCCGCCGCCCGGGTTGTTTTTGGCTCCGGTGCGCCGCTGGTGCAGTTGCCTTGTGCAGGAGTTGTGTCACACCTTACAACCACCGAGCCGGAACTTCGCCAACACATAAAAGGAAAGTCTGCATTGGGGGATTATTTGTACGAGTATTCATGCAAAGTTGCTGTTCACGATGGCGGAAATACTTGCTGGAGCCGTGTAATTTGGGATGTTTCCGCTGTTGCGTGGGTGCTTTCGCCGCGGTTTATCCGGGATATGACCGTACCCGCACCAATACCAACCTACGAAAACGGATATGTGACAGACCCCACCCGCCATTTTATGAAAGTGGCGTATCACATAAACCGGGACGCCATATTCGAGGATTTGTTTAAAAAAATCGCTAACGCATAAGGGGGAAACAATTAATGCGAAAAATCAAAGTAGCAGCCCTTCAACCCCTATTGCAGTACACCCGCCCCGGGGAGGACAAAGCGGCGTACATTAACAAACAGCTGTCCACTACCCTTTCCCTTCTGGAGCAGGCAGGCCAACACGGCTGCGACATTGTAACCACCTGCGAAGATGTTGCCCACGTGTCAAACTTTGGCGTGGATATCGACAGCGATATTTTCCCCGCATTGGTGGAACTGTCTGCCCCTATTGTAGAAAAAGCACTTAGCGGCATAGCAAAAAAATATAATATGTATATTGTCGGTGCATACATCGCCCGGCGGGAAGGGCAAATTTACAATGTCGCTTCTATTTTTGACAGGCAGGGCAAAATTGTGGGCGAGTACCGCAAAACCCACCTGCCTGTGGGCGAAACTTGGCAGACAGTCCCCGGGAACAGTCTTGACGTATTCGAGCTGGATTTTGGCAAGGTTAGCATATCCATTTGCTACGACATGTCTTTTCCGGAATCCATACAGGCCATGGCGTTAAAAGGCGCGGAAATTATTTTTCACCCCACATTTGGTTACAGCCTGTACGACGGCATTGGCGAAGCAATTCTTAAAGTACGGGCATTTGACTACGGCGTGTACATTGTCACCGCAAAAAACGCCGTATATTGCGGCGCGGGTAAAAGCAGTGTAATAGATACCTGGGGGCAGGTACTGGCAGACGCAGGCTTTGGGCAAAATGTAATTGTTTCCCGGGAAATAGACCTGGACGCGAAGACACAACAGCCGGACTGGTTCTTTAACGGCGCGTTGACAGCGGAACCGGATGCTTCCCTGCGTATCCGCAAAGAACGCCGCCCGGAACTGTACGGCGAAATTTGCAATACGGATATCGAACGGGTGCGCATACCAAGTGAAGAAGAGAAGCTGCGCTTGCTTGCGGATATTAGAGCAGGAAAAATCCGTTGGAATTAAACGGCAATTACGGGCGATTGATAATCGCCCGTTTTCTATAAAATTATCAATGCGTAGCACATAATAAACACTACCACACTCATTGCCATAAACTTAGCTTCGCCTTGGGTGCCGCTTCCTATGCGCATTACCCTAAAGTGTTTTTTTACAACAGGCCACAGCCATGGCGTACCCGGGTAATTAAAAGAGTCTATAACCATATGGCTAAACCACCCCAGTACAAAGCCAATTTGCACAGACACTGCAATGTCAGCACCAACAAACATTGTTCCCGTAAGAAGCATAAACACCAACGGACAGGCAACAAAGACCAGTCCTACCGTAGTATGTGTAAAACCACGGTGTTTAGACTTGTCTATTATTGCAAAAATCAAAAGGCAAAACACTGCAAGTACAATGGGAACGCCTCTGTCCACCCGCGCGCCCATTCCAATTGCACCGTCCAGTATTTCGATACCTGTCGGCTGTACAAAATCCATGACAATTAGGAACAACGCGCTTATGATTAACCCCGCACGTATTAATTTTCGCAGGAATTTCCCCGCTGTACTGCGGGCCATGTCCACATCCGGGGCAAGCCCGCCCATAGCAGCGGCAATTGTTACCGCCAACGGATATATTTCATAACCGCCAAGCCCAAAAGATAATGTGCGGTTGGCTATGCCATAGGCCAGAACAAGGCCGCCGGTTAGCGCACCAATGCCCATATGAGTGGGACCGTTCATACAATCAGCCGCCTTTAAACCACTCGTAAATTTTTAAATACGACAGTTACGGTTCCGTCAGGATTTTTTGTTATTTCAATTTCGTCTTCCTCGGCGGCAAGCTGGGCAGGGAATTTAATTTCTACTCCGTTTTCAGCCTTAATTTTGTGTGTAGCAAACTGGGCCTTAACCACTTTTTCGCCAAGGGGCAATTCTTCTTTAATACCCGCATCACGCATTATGCTTACATATTGGGTTTTTATTTCTTCCTGGTCTTCAAAAGCCGCGGCCGCGACGTTATCCATGGAAACAAAGCCTTCTTCGGCGTAAACCTCTTCCAGCAAAGCCGTTTTTATTTTAGCGGAAACTTTTGGGTCAGACTCAAAATGTTCTTCTACAAATTCTACGGTAACTTCGTCTATTAACTTAGCCTGTTCTTTTTTGGACGGGGTTGTTTCGCATTCCAAAAATAATTCGGAAAAATACAGTACTTGGTTACCGTCAATGGCGGCAGGTTTTTCTACTACGCTAATTGGCATAGACGCGCCATTCAACCCAACCAGAGCGGCATACTCTACTTTGCCGGTGTTAAAAGGCAGTGCATTGCAGGTTTTAAGCTGAATATCCGTGCCTGTTGTTTTGTGAGAATAAACTTCCTGATAAGTAAGTTTTAATATTGCCAGGTATTCACCGCTTTTATGCCCTACTCTGGCGATAAGCATATCGCAAGGCAGAATATCTTTGTAGCGGTTCATTATTTCGTCCATTCTTGCTGCTAACTCTAGCGTTGTGTCTTTGAAATACTTCCTGCCCTCTTGATACTCACGAAGCAAGCTGTAAATTGGCGACTCGGCCTTAAAATTTGCCGTGCGCACAGCAGGGTTGTTTATTAATTTCTTTACATGTTTAAGGATAAACGCCTCGCAAATTTCGCTGTCAATATCCAATTCTGCGTCTGAAAATACAGATGGTCTGCCATCGTTGCACAAGATATGCAAAATGGCGTTTTTAATTACTAATGCCACGTTTTAATTCTCTCCTATTCAAAAACCGTTAACCCCGCCATATTGGCGGGGGATTTGTGTTTTATTATTAATCTTCGTCGTCGCAGATTTCATATTCGAAATCGTC
>WQTQ01000139.1 GCA_009786175.1 Bacillota bacterium
GCCGAAGCATTTATACGCGTAGGCCGCGTATGGCAGGCCGGTACAGGCTGGTTAGACTATTTCAACATGATAGATGTTGACAAAGACGGCGGCTCTTGGCGGTATATTAATTTCTACATCACAGTTTATGGTCAAACCGTTCATGTGTTGTTGGTTAACGCAAATTACACAGGACAGCCGCATGAGTTTGACTGCGAATATTGCGAAGATGAAGGCTGCGAAATTTGCCAACCGGTACAGCCGATATTCTATCTTGCAGCAACCAATGTTACCGTAAGCAATACCAACCGCCATGTTAGCGTGTTTGTAGGCGGCACGGCAGAAGGCGCGATTACATTAAACCTTCTTGACAGTGCCCCGGAACTGGTACTGCAAGTCCGCGACAACCTTTGGACACCAACCGGCCCGGTAGAAGGTTTGGTTATTGGCGTAGCCGGTAACACAACTATTACCGAATCCAGGACCGTTATGTTGGAAGTAACCCGTCAAGGCATAACCGTATTGTTATTAATTGAGTTAGTGGCAAACTAACAAAATCATAGCCCACCCCCTGATATCACACTGCCAATGTGATATCAGGGGGTTATTTATTATTTCAATAGTTTGTTGTACTTTCTTGTCATATCATCTCATGAATACATGCTAACCGTTTTGGCATCAAATGAAAAGTCATAACACAAATTTATGCAAATACATTCAAAATGCTCCATGGTAATATTGGCGAAAATAACTTGCACGCGCAAGCGCGCTTATATTCAGGAGGAATTTTTACTATGAAACCGTTCTTACGTAAATCAATTACACTTATTGCCTTTTTGCTTGTGCTGGTGTTGGTTTTTGCGGCCTGCGGCAGGGACAACGGCAGCGTGACAACAGATACACCACCGCCGCCGGTTGCAGGTAACAACGATGTTACACCACCACCGCCGCCGCCAGACAATGATGACCCGGCTACAGCAGCAGAAGATGCTCCGCGTCTTGGCGGCATCCACCAGCCAAGGGATTTGGGCGGGCGCACAATAATGGTTACATCTTATTTTGACAACGCCATTGCTTTTACCGCCCAAGATTGGGAAGAGCCGGACCCGGCAACCGCAGATAATTACTTTATAGACCGGCTTATTTGGGATAATGCCCGCCGTGTAGAGCAGGAATTTAATATTAGCCTTGACAGCACAAACATTTATATCCACGACCTGGTTGCGGCTTTAACAACATCTGTAATGGCCGGTGACGCGATCGGAGACATTGTGTTCCTAAACGGCGACATGATACTTTCCGCTGTTATAGGCGATTTGATAATGCCAATTACCGGTATAAACCTTCCAAACTCCGATTTTTTGGGGCCGCAAATATTTGGCCGTCCAATAAATGACTTACACAACGAGTACTGGGCATTTGTTGGCAGAGGCGGTGTCAGTATTCATAATGTTATGATGGGTGTTAACCTGGACATTATTCACGCTATAGGCGCGCAAAATCCTGTAGACCTTTATAATCAAGGCCGCTGGACATGGGATGCGGCACTGGAAATTATGCGCATGGCAACCCGTGACACCACCGGCGACGGCGTATTTGACCAATGGGGTATTGCCGCCCAGCCCGGCGACCTGATTAACGCGTTTATAGCCACAAACGACGGTATTTTGGTAGATGACAATTTTATCTACGCCTTTGACCACCCAAATACAGTTGAAGCTTTAGAGTTTATGGAAACTATTTTCCGCGAAGGCTTGTGGCAATACGACCCTATACTTGGTATAAACGTAGGAGACTGGGCGCGCAACTTTTTTGCCTACCAAGAAGGCCGCGCCGCGTTGTTCATCTCCATTCTTTGGGGTATGAACGACGGCAACCTGCCATTCGAGTTTGCGGTAGTTCCTTTCCCAACGGGGCCGTCTAACACCACCGGGGCTGTACAGGCAGGCGGATGGGGCGGCGGCTATACACTGCCGTTTGGTTCTTCGTGGGCACCGGAAGACTTGCTTATGATAGTTGAAGAATTTTGGGCATGGCCGGGCGACGAACCCGAGTTGCTGCTGGAAGAAGGCATTGGCTGGCCGCGCAGCGTTTTCCTGACAGAAGAGGACGTACAGCGTCACCTAAGCATTAACACAAAAACAACAATGGACGTAGGTAATACAGTACCGCAGTTCAACTGGATTTTTGGTACCTTCGCAAACCATTTTGCCAACGGCACCATGACAGTTATGGAAGCCATTGAAGCGTACCGCGGCCCTCAGCAAGAGCTGCTGGATTTATTCTTCCCACGCTAACACTTCATTTTTCTTTCCCCTTTAAACGGATACAGGTTTTCCCGTGCGGAAGCCTGTATCCTTTTTAACTTGACAAAGAATTTAAACAAAATGCGCAACATTGTGCAAATACACAAAAAAAGTCTCGTGGTATCTTATTGTAAAATCAATTTTTTGCTTTCAAAGGGAGGAAGATCAAAAATGAAATCGTTTTTACGTAAGTCAAGTGTAGTTATTGCCGTTTTGCTTGTGCTGGTGTTGGTTTTTGCTGCTTGCGCAAGAGATGGCAACGGTACGGCAGATACACCCGAACCACCCGCCGGTGACACACCCGCACCGCCGCCGCCGCAACCTGCAGTTGTAGAAGAAGACCCTACAGACATTCCGGCAGGTGACGGTGTTTGGCGTTTACGCCCTCCGGTAGATATGGGAGGCCGTACGTTGGTTGTTGCTTCCGACTGGGGTAACGGTATGCCATATACGTGGGTAGGCCGTGACGAGCCCGACCCTGCAACAGCAGGCAACTACTTTATCGACAGGCTTCAATGGGATAATGCCCAAAGGGTTTTTACAGACTACAATTTTAATTTTGAGTATGTACACGTTGTAGGCGACCTAACAGAAACCTTAACAGCGTCCGTACTGGCAGGGGACCCTATCGGGGATTTGGTATTCCTTGGCGGCGGCGGTATACTTTCCGGCATAATCGGTGACTTGATTAGACCTGTAAGTGTTGCTTACTTCCCGGGTTCTGACGTATTGGGCCAACAAATTTACGGAAGAATAACTCAGCATGCATTTGGTGAACCATGGGCATTCTATTACACCGCCGTTAGCCCCCACGTGTGGATGATGGGTGTAAACCTGGATATTATTAATGCAATAGGCGCACCAAACCCTGTAGACCTTTACAACGAAGGCCGCTGGAATTGGGACGCTGCCCTTGAAATTATGCGTCTGGCAACACGCGACACCACCGGCGACGGGGTTTTTGACCAATGGGGTATTGCCGGCCAGCCCGGTGACCTTGTAATCCACTTTATTGCCACAAACGACGGGCCTCTTGTAGACGACGATTTGAATTATGCTTTTGACCATCCAAACACACTGGCGGCGTTAGAGCTTATGGAAACTATTTTCCGCGAAGGTCTTTGGCAGTATGACCCTGTACTTGGGGTTGACCCCGGTGACTGGGCACGAAACTTCTTCGCGTTCCACGAAGGTAGAGCGGCACTGTTCAAATCTATCCTATGGGGCATGAACGACGGCGACTTGCCGTTTGAATTTGCGGTAGTTCCTTTCCCAACAGGCCCTAACAACACATCCGGTGCCACATGGAGCTCCGGCTGGGATGGTGGCTTAACAATACCTTACGGTACCTCATGGGAGCCTTCAGACATGCTAAGAATTACAGAAGCGTTCCTGTCATGGCCCGGCGAAGAAACAGAATTAATAATTGAAGGCGGACTAGGCTGGCCACGCAGCGTACTTCTTACAGAAGAAGATGTACAGCGTTGGGCTGCCAACGGATTCCGCGCACGTTCGGATATTGGCCGTGTAGTACCTCAGTACTATTGGGTAGGCGGTACATTTGTACACCACTTCGCAAGCCAAACTATGAACGTTATGCAAGTTGTAGAAGCATACCGCGCACCACAGCAAGAATTGCTTGACCTATTTTTTGGACGATAATATTACATTTTAACTCAGCAGCGGATACAGGCTTCCCCGCCACGGGAGAAGCCCGTATCCGTTCGCGCTTTAAGGAGCAGGATTATGAAAGCCAGATGGCTTACAGTAATTTTTTTTACGCTTTTCATAAGCCTGATTTTTGCTGCCTGCGGTAACAGGACAAAGCCGGAAACAATTGAAAATTCACCTGCTTCGACATGTGGCACCGTCATATCCGAACCCTGGGACCCTTTTGGGCGTTTTTGCGAGACAGTATATGTAACCCAAACCAGAATCTTGGCCGCGTGGATGGGTTTTGACGAAGGGGATTGCGAGAATGACAATTGGTGGACCCGTACTTATTACGAACAACTTAATGTCCGCCTTACAAACCTGTTTACGGCACCTATGTGGGGGCCGGATTTTGATATGTTAATGAACCTGGCGTTTGCCACAGGCAATTTGCCCGATGTTATGCCGCTTTATACATCCCTTGCCGTACGGGCAATTGAAGGTAATTTGGTTATGGACATCACAGATATTTTTGAACGGTACACCTCCGGCCAGGTAAAAGAAATTTTTGCCACAGACCCTGCGGCGTTAGAAGCCTGGTCTGTAGACGGCAGGCTAATGGGGCTTACCGCCCCTGTGGGCGGCGACCCGGACTGGCCGTTTTTTTGGATACCCAAAAGTATGTTGGATGACTTTAACGGCGGTGTTATACCTTCTGCCCTGGCGGAAATTAACCGGCTTGCCCGGTGGATAAAAGAGCAAACCGGGGCTTATGCCATAGGCCTTGACAACCGCTTATATCAGCTGAATCACCTGCTTCCAATGTTTGGTGCCACAAACGAGTGGATAGTCCGTGACGGGGAAATGGTATGGGGCAGGATACAGCCGGAAATGCGCGACGTATGGGTCCAATTGGCAGAATGGTACAGGGAAGGCCTTCTTGCGGCAGATTTTTCTGCCCGGTCAGACGAGGATATAGTTACAGATTTCGCGCACCGCCGCTTTGGACTTTTACCCGGCGGAAAGCATACACCAAACGGCCCGGCAGGCCGTACTTTTATAAGCCAAAACCCCTATGATGACCTTGCAGCCATTCCTTTAATGCGGGCAGACGGACAACCGCTTACAACTGTCACCGGCGCGGGCTACAACAACGTTTTAATGATAAGTGCCGGGACACAAAACCCCCAGGCGATTATGCGCATGTTTAACCTGGGCACAGCCATTTCCAATGATGTAAACCGCCCCGGTTTTGTAACAGATTATCAATTTAACACCAGCCCCGGCGGAAACATGAATTTTTGGAACCGTATGGGTACAGGTACCGGCTATGTAACAGATACGCGCACACAATACAACCCTGCAATTGCCGCGCTTAACGCATTTTTGTCCGGCTCCGACGGTTCGGACTTAGTAAACGCCCGGGCCTTTGGTGTCCTGGAAAATTTTCAGCGTATAACAAACTGGATAAACTACGGCACATCTGCAAACGCATGGGAGGGCAATTGGGCTATGTGGAGCATGCTGCTGGGCGCGGAAAGCCAAGTTTACGCCTTCCGTATGCGTGACGAAGGCCGAATTACCGCCACCCCACGCTGGGGGATGGAAACGTCCGCAGAAGCAGAACTTGGTGCCAAGCTGCATGACAGGTTTATCGAGTTTGCCACAACCGCCATAATTAATGACGATGCAGACCGTCAATTTAATAATTGGGTGCAGTTTTTCTACAACAACGGCGGCCACCGCATAAATGCGGAGGTAGCCGAGTGGTGGGCTGCAAATAAATAGTTGTACTTCCATCCTACATACATACGAGGAGTGTTCACATGAAATTTCCGGAACAATTTATTGCAGCTTCACACGAGTACTGCACTTTTGAAAAGCACGTAAACGCGCCACTTTTGCGCAGGGAGTTTAATTTAAGCGGGCCGGTTGCCGAAGCCAACCTGCTAATTGGCGCAGCGGGCTTTTACGAATTGTATGTAAACGGCGAAAAAATCAGCAAACTGCTGGCACCGTATATCAGCGCGCCGGATAATATTGTTTACTACGATTCCTACAATGTCCGCGAATACCTGCAGCCGGGGGAAAATGTAATTGGCATTGTGCTGGGCAACGGTATGCAAAACCCAATAGGCGGCCATGTTTGGGATTTTCACAAGGCACCTTGGCGTGGCTCTCCAAGGGTGGCCTTGGGCTTAACCGCCACATACACAAACGGCGAAACATTTGAGCTTTCCAACGACGAGAATTTCCTCACAAGCCCTTCACCAATTTACTTTGACGATTTGCGCTGCGGCGAGTATTACGACGTCCGCCTGGAGCAGCCGGGGTGGAATATGCCCGGCTTTAACGCAAATAACTGGACACCTGCCCTGCACGTTCGCCCGCCAAAAGGTGAAAAGCGTATATGCATGGCAGACCCAATCGTTACTGTAGGGCAAGTTGCACCCGTATCGGTAACCAAAACAGCCGCCGGATACCTGTACGATTTTGGCATTAACCAATCCGGGGTATGTTTGCTGCATATTGACGGGGAACCGGGGCAGGAAATTGTACTGGAGCATTGCGAACACCTGCTGGAAACAGGGGAACTTACCCGCCACGACAGTTTCCAGCCCCGGGGCTATACACAAAAGGACATGTACATTTGCAAGGGCGAAAAATACGAAACCTACCGGCCGCGGTTTACATACCACGGTTTTAGATATGTGCTGGTTAAGGGCCTAAAGCCTCACCAGGCAACGGAAAATTTACTCACGTATCAAGTTATGCATTCCAACTTGGCCGAACGGGGCGGTTTCACCTGCGACAACCAAGTGGCCAACACTTTGCAGGAGTTAACCCGCCGTTCTACTTTGTCCAATTTCCACTACTTCCCCACAGACTGCCCCCATCGGGAGAAAAATGGTTGGACAGGGGACGCCGCCATTTCCGCCGAGCATACTCTGTTAAACCTGGCCCCGGAAAACAGTTACAAGGAATGGCTGCGCAGCGTATGCAAGGCCCAAAACGATAAAGGAGCGTTGCCTGGTATTGTGCCCACAGGCGGCTGGGGCTTTGAATGGGGCAACGGCCCCGCATGGGATTGCGTGCTTACCTACCTGCCCTACTTCACTTATATATACAGGGGTGGCACAGAAATTCTTGAAGAAAACGGCACGGGCATTTTCCGCTACATCCACTACTTAAGCCGCAGTATGCGGCAGGATGGCCTAATTGAACTTGGCCTTGGGGATTGGTGTCCGCCGGGCAAACAAGCCCACGAACATCAGGCCCCCGTTCTGTTTACAGACAGTGTAATTTCCATGGATATTTGCCAAAAGGCCGCCTTCATTTTTAATGTACTGGGTTGGGATCGGGAAAGAGACTTTGCCCAATGCCTGGCAACAGAACTGCGGGCAAACATACGAAAAGAACTTATCGACTTTGCGACAATGCTGGCCTTGGGCAGCTGCCAAACATCCCAGGCAATGGCCCTTTTCTACAATGTTTTTGACGAAAACGAAAACCCCGCCGCTGCCGCGCAGCTACTGCACCTTATAAATGAAACAAACGGCCACATAGACACGGGCATTTTAGGCGCGCGGGTAATTTTCCATGTACTTTCCGACATGGGGCAAAGCGACCTTGCCTTTAACATGATAACCCGCCCGGAATACCCTTCCTACGGCAACTGGGTTGCCCGGGGCGCAACTACCTTGTGGGAAAATTTCCACCCGCAAGAAGAGGGCATATGGTCCCGTAACCATCACTTTTTTGGTGACATCAGCAGCTGGTTTATACAGCGCGTCGCCGGCATAAGATACAACCCCTGCGGGGACGGGCAGGTATTTATTACACCGTCGTTCATTAGCAGCTTAAATTTTGCGGAAGCTTTTCACATTACCCCGTCCGGCAAGCTTTGTGTAAAATGGGAACGGTGCAAAACCACCGGAACAATTTTACTGAAAGTGTCTGTACCCGATAAAACCCGGGGGGAAATCAGGCTCGAAAAGGGCTGGACATTTGAAGACGGTGCTACAACAACCCCCTGCTATCAGGGGGTACACAAAATACGACTTCAGGAGGAATTGCAATGAGGTTAAGCGAAAATTATACCCTTTTGGCCGACGGACAGCCGGTTAATGTCTACCACACAAAAGCAGGGGATTTTGCCATAGTCTGTTTCTCAGGCAGCACAGACATTACCGTTACCACAAAAAAACCTTTCCACAATGTAACCGTGCGACCATTGCGGGCCAACCATAAGCACAGCGTTAACGGTAGCGAAATTAGCCTGCGTCTCTCTGATAAAGACAAGGTATCTGTAGAACCTTACGGCCTTGAAAACCCGCTTTTCATCTTATGTTCGCAGTATATTCCAAAACCGTGCAGCACCACGCATGTGTATGACTGCCAAGGAGTTACGGAAATTGGCACTGTCGAACTAAAAAGCAACGACCGGGTTTATATCGAAAAAGGCGCGATTGTTGTCGGTAATTTTGTCGCCAACGGCGCGAAAAATATTGAAATTACGGGCAACGGCATTATTTGGGGCTTGCCCTATTTAGAAGCAGGCAAGAAATACAGGACCATCCTGCAAAAGGAATGCGAAAACGTAACCATCCGCGGCATAACCATTGCAGATTCCCCAAGCTGGAACGTGGTGCCTACTGGCTGTAAAAACGTGACAATTGTAGACGTTAACGTCCTTGGGGTTGTTATGTCTACAGACGCCTTTGACGTTGTAGGCTGCGAAAACGTAACCATTACCCGCTGCTTTGCCTGCGTAAATGACGACTGTGTAGCCATTAAAGCCTGCCATTACAACGGCCCTGAAGGGGCCCGAAGTGTGAAAAACGTAACAGTTACGGAATGCGTCTTCTGGAAGCTGAAATGCGGTAACGCCCTGGAAATTGGCTTCGAAACCTCCGGCGACGAGATTTGCCGCATCACGTTTGAAAGTATCGACATCATCCATTCCGAACATGAGGGCTGGCAGTCCGGCGCGGTATTTTCCATTCACAATGGGGACAGAGCCAATGTACACAATGTAAAGTTCAAAGATATTTACATCGAAGATGCCCACGAAAAACTGATAGACCTAAAAATACTTGTGTCAAAGTATTCTACCGATGACAAGCGCGGCCATATAAACGACATTACATTTGACGGGATTTATGTGCTGGGCGATGTACTCCCGCCGTCGATAATAAGGGGCTATGAGCCGGACTCGGACCAGGGTAATTTGCATACAATCAACGATATTACCGTGCGTAATTTGTATCTGAACGGTGAAAAAGTTGTGGGTAAGCTAAATGCCCATGCGGTTGTGGAGTTATCTACAAATGTAATATTCGAATAGGGGCGGACACCATCCGCCCGTTATTGCGCCCCAATAAAATATGAAGGAGAAAAATTATGCTACCAACAGCCAACTTTTTCGGCCACGACGTAACCCGCCTAATCGTAGGTGACAACCCAAACCATGCCAACAGCTATATCCACGACATCTACAGCAATGAAGAAATGGGCGAATACTACACCCACGAAAACAACGTAAAAATGCTGGTGCGGGCAAGGGAAACCGGCTACAACACAGCCCTTATCCTGGCAAGCCCAATTATGTTTGCAGCCCTGCGGGATTTTAACACCAACCACGGCGGCGGACTAAAAATTATCTTACAAACATTCCCGCCTATGATAGACAAATTTACGGAAAACATTGACGAAATGATGGAGTTCGACCCAATCGCAATCTACCACCAGGGCACTACAGGCGAGCATTTGATAGAAATTAGCGACATAGACACCTACCTTAAAAATGTGGCCTATATCCGCAGTAAAGGTGTACCAACCGGCATGGCCTTCCACGACCCGGACAATGTACTGCGGGCAGAGCGGGAAAACTGGGGCGCAGACTTTTACGTACTTTGCCCTTACAACCTCCGCCGTAACCGCAAAGGCGAGCAATCCAGCTTTATCACGGGCAAGTCAAAAACGCAACTGGTTTTCCACCCGGATGACAGGCTTACAATGTTCCCGATAATCCGCGACATACAAAAACCCGTTATTGTTATAAAAGCCATAGCCGGGGGGCAAATTTTAGTAGGCAAGCCGGAGGGAGAATATCCTACAATTATCGAAAAATATATGGCCGAGGCATATGCAAACATAAAACCGGCTGATATAGTGTGCGTAGGCGTTTTTCAGAAACACAAAGACCAGCTTAAAGAGAACGCGGACATGGTTTCGCGAATATTAGGAGGAAAATAATGAGCAAAAAATTTGCCTTTATA
>WQTQ01000140.1 GCA_009786175.1 Bacillota bacterium
GTATAATCCGGGTTAATGGTTTTATACAGGCCAAAAAACGTGTCTTTACCCAGCTTTTTTATCAAAAATTCTATAAAAGAAGCTGCTTGCCGGTAGCTTATGCCGGGCTTTGACTCTGCCGAACCAATTTGAAATGACAGCAATTCTTTAATGATGAAAAGCTCGTTGTTTTGGTAAAATTGCTTCACCAGGCCGTTATATGGGGCGTTAATTACATCCATCGCAGCGGCGTTATCAAATAAATTACATAAGTAAACCGCCAGGCCTTCGCTAAAGGCGGAAACCGTATTGCCATACACCGTATCGGCCATTACGTGAACCAGTTCGTGGTAGGGGTTAACTTTTACATCACTGTTGTAAACTTCAATCATGGATGTCCCGTATGCCCACCCCGCGCCTGTGTGGCCTGTGATTTTTCGCTTTTCTTCCGCGTCTTCAAATAGATACAAGTCTACGGTTAATTCCTGCTTGTAGCCTAAATATTCCGCAATGTGTTGGTAGGCCTGCTCCCTTTGGGAAAGGATTGTGTCAATTTCGCTTTCCGCTGTAGACCCCGGTTGGCAGTACACATTAAAATGGGGCGATTTAGCTACAGGCCATTCTTTTTGAAGTACAAGTTCAAAGGTGTTTTTGTACATTGGAAAGCTGAAATTTGCGACACTTTCCGTGGAAAACGGATTTTCAATAAGATACTCGATAAATTCCCTGCAGCAATACATGATGCCAAACTGTGAAAACATATTTGACGGAATTACGTCCAGCTCTAATATTTTTTTATACCCGCAAATTGCCGCGTCTCTTTCACCGGTAAGGTCGCAGGCAATTGCGTGGAATAGGTAGGGGATTAGCCTTTCGGCGCGCCTGTACCTGTTTTGCAAAGATTTTGCAAGTGAAACCGCGTCACTGTATTGCCCTTCATAGGTAAGACAAATTAACAATTTTTCCATACTGTCCGCATTAGAATAATCCGGGTTAAGCAGAAATTCGTCGTAGATTGTTTTTGCTTCCCCGGACGGTGTCCAACTTAAGCTATTGATTTTCTCGAGTATGCCCATGTTCACTCTCCTTGGTTCTACTTGATGGTGTTTTTATTCGTGTTTTCTAAAAGCCTTTATACCTGTATAGTGCCTGCGAAAATAAATTGGATAGGTGACGCAAAAAAAGAAAACGATATTTCCCTATAGCGACTATCGATTAGTTCCGCATGAAATGCGGAAATCAGCGATTCGGAGCATTAGGAAAATATCGTTTTCGAAGCATCCGACAGCCCATATAAAAAATTAAGAAAATTACACCGACCCCATAAGCACTTCCAGTAACTCCCCAATATG
Organism: Bacillota bacterium; assembly: GCA_009786175.1. Next base: position 1,332 of record WQTQ01000140.1, read on the forward strand.
GGACGCGCCTAAAACTTTAAAGCCCTTTGGTACGCGTATCTTCCCTTTATTGGCCATGGGCAGCACACAAGCGGTAAAACCCTGCCGGGCCGCTTCCATTACACGCCGCTCTGGCTGGGTAATTGCCCGCAGTTCCCCGGCCAGGCCAACTTCGCCCAGTACCATTGTTTGTGGGTTTATGGCTTTATTCCTGTAGCAGGAGGCCAGCGCGGCAATTACCCCCGCATCGGCGGCGGGTTCGTCTATACGAAGGCCACCGGCCACGTTTACATATGCGTCAAAGTTTTGCAGCTTGTAGCCCGCCCGTTTTTCCAGTACGGCCATAAGCATTACAACGCGGTTGTAATCCATGCCTGTGGCTGTGCGGCGGGGCGTACCGAAAGACGTATACGACACCAGGGCTTGTACCTCTGCAAGCAGCGGACGCGAGCCTTCCATGCTGCAAGTTACAACAGAGCCGGGCACATCAATTGGGCGGCCTGCCAACATGTATGCAGAGGGGTCTTCTATTGGTGTAAGTCCTTGCTCGCCCATTTCAAACACGCCAATTTCGTGGGTAGAGCCAAAGCGGTTTTTGACCGCGCGGATAAGGCGGTAGGCATCTTTATCGTCACCTTCAAAATACAGCACCGTGTCCACCATATGTTCCAGCACCCGGGGGCCCGCAAGAGAACCTTCCTTTGTGACGTGGCCAACCAGCATTACGGCCATGTTTTCCTGTTTCGCAAGGTAGGTGAAAAAGGCCGCGCATTCCCGCACCTGGGTTACACTGCCCGGCAAGGAAGCAATATCCGAAAGGCGCATTGTTTGAATAGAGTCGATAAAAAGCATGGCGGGCCTAATTTTTTCCACCACGTCTCGGATGGCATAAAGGTCTGTCTCTGCCAGCAAGTAGCAGTTAGGCGCGTGAACTTGCAAGCGGTCTGCCCGCATCTTTATTTGGGCGGTGCTTTCTTCCCCGGATACATACAGGATTGGGAAATCTTTGTGAGTCATATGGCGGCACATTTGCAGCAGCAGTGTAGACTTGCCTATGCCCGGGTCGCCCCCCAGCAAAAGAAGGCTGCCCTCTACCACGCCGCCGCCAAGTACCCGGTCAAGTTCCGCAATGCCCGTCGCGTGGCGGTTTGTACCGTCGGAAGAACTGGAAATGTCCGTCAACAGCTGCGTCCGTGGGGCATCCCCGGTGGTTTGTATAAAAGCGGCCCCTTTGGCCCCTTTCGCAGGCGGGGGTTTTACCGCCCGCTCTTCAAATGTATTATACTCTCCACAAGTTGGACAGCGGCCCATCCACTTTGCTTGCTCGTACTCGCAAGCGGAACATATAAAACGGGTTTTTGCGGGCATGTTTTACCTCCTGAAATTTCCTTCTAAAGCATTGCCGTACGAAGCCTGTGCTGCTATACTGCCTGTACTAAACCTAAAAGGGATGATGTTGTGGAAATTAACGTAAACAGAGTACAAGATTATAAGCAATTACCGCTAAAACACAAGCTTGATTGCTGCTGTTCTGCCAAAAAATTATTATGGGTAACAACCAGCACCGTACAGGGCAGGTTGGACAGGTAGTTAATAATCCGGGTAAAGGGTTCGGCAATTTCTTCATAGGAAGTGCTTTGAAAAACCTCATGGAGAATAACCAGCCCATGGGGTTTTATTTTGCTGCATATGGCGGACATTTCCTTCGCTTCCTCTTCAAACCTACCAAGTATTAACTCACTGGACGCAAACTGCACAAACAGGCCGGACACAATGGCAACATCAGCTTCCTGTGCGGCCACGGGCAGTCCTGCCTGGGCAAACAACTGCAGCAGCGCGTATTTCTGTAGAAACAGAAAATATTCGTCTCCATCTCCGCTGAACATTATCATTAAAGGCTGCGGCTCTGTTTCGTGTTGCCATTTGATGCGGGTTTGCTTGCCCGGGTCAAGTATCCGCGGAAAGCAAAATGGAATGTTTCTTGTTTTGTAATGCCTGGCAAGTGACAGTCCAAACTCGTACAACGGCAAATCTTTTTGTATGCGTTCCAAAGGCCTTTGCAAGTTTTGCGTAAACATAAAGATTAAATCTGCAATGTAAGTAAGGCTTTCCTTAATTGAATGAGAGAAGAATGCTTCCGCTTTTTCAAAATCTTCTTTCCTGCGTGCGGTTTCGCTTCTTCTAAGCATTTTTAAGAAATTTGGCTCAAACATTGTTATCCTTGGCCGCGAAAGTATGGGGTTAACCTTAAATATCAATTCCGATATGCGGCATGATAACTTGTTAAACTTCTCATCCATGGCAAAAGTAATAGAAAATTCCGAGTTGTGTCGCACATCTGCTACTTCCAGTTTTTTAAGTTCGTTAAAAAATGTAAGCAACTGTTTGATTTTTTCCCCTTCTGTGGTTTTTATCAGCAGCTCTTTGAACTTAATAAATACGTCGGAAGTGAAAGAAAAATCCTTTACATATACGGGCAGGTCCCGGTACAGCTTTATACATTCTTCGGCGTATCTTACCACCGGCGGGATACTGTCCATAACCGCTGCAAGCTGGTCTTTTTTCTCGCTGTGGGTGGCATGAGAGCGGGATTTGAATGCAGATTTTCGTTCCATTTTATGCTGCTCTTTTAGCTCGTCAAGCCGTCTTATCATTCTTGTCAAAATACTTACCAGCTCTTGGTTGTTTAAAATATCCGCAATTTCACGCTGGCGTTCGGTAATAACGCTTTTGTCCTGCTCCAAATTTCTTAAGTATGCCTCCATGTGGTTTATTACTTTTTCGTTTGGGCATATTTCGTGTAAAAGATGGGGTATGTTTAGGTCTTCCATGGCTCGCTTATCCATTTTCCTTCCCCCTTTGCGCAGCATTACTATATGTCAGCGAGTATTTTTCCAGTATTTCCATTACATTGGAATAACGCTCCCGCGAGCGGATAATTTTATACAGCCGCTCATTCCTTTCGTTGGTGGCGGCCATTAGGCAAGCAATGTCCGAGTAAGGCTGTACCCACTTTGTAAGGTTATGGAAGTGTGTAATCATTAGGCAGAAACATGTTTGCTGCTGTAACAATTTAATCATTTGGCCATATTCGGCCAAGGCAGTTTTTTCGTCGGTAGACGAAAACAGTTCGTTAATCAGCAGCAGTGATGTGGGCTTTGCATTTTCCACGGCGTCATAAACTGCTTTCTTCTCGGCAAGAAAGCGGTTTATTCCCTTTGCCTTGCCACCGGCAAACAGGGCCGTCATCTCGTTGTAGAAAGGTATCCGCGCCGCCGTGGCCGGGATAAACAAGCCCGCCGCAAATAAAGTTATGGCAATGCCCAGCCCGCGAAGGTATGTGGTTTTACCGCCGCTGTTTACGCCCGTTAAAATAAAAATCCGCTCGTTCTCACTGCAAATCAAGTCGTTTGGTACGATTTTTTCCGTTTTTTGTACTAGAAGTGACAGGTCGTGGCAGTCTTGAATATTTACCCCACGGCTTGGCGAAATTTGCGGGTAGCAAAGGGGAATTTTATGTTTGTTTAAATAGCCGAACAGTGTATTTACGTATAGTGCCATAGAAATATCACCGGGGTTAACTGGTATTATTCGATTATAAATATCTTGGTACTGCCCATAGAAGTCGGATATTCTGCCGTATATTTGCTTATCGTTTTTGGCCAGTAGCCAAATATACGAGTAAAGCATGTCCCCGTCTATGCCCCTGGGCTTCGGCAAGGGTGCGGCATCCATCCCAAAATCCAAAAACAATTCAAGTAAACGCCCATCTAAATAAGATGACGTATCATTTGCCGGTGTAGAATTGTAACCCAACATATTTTTGCCGTAGTGGCGTATATTAAAATTGTAGGCAGATATTGCGTTCATTAGTAACCGGCGGATTGTTTTTGCGTCCCGTACCGCGTTTTTTACTGCTTCTTCTTGGCAAAAGGCGGCGATTTCGGCTGCAAACCCGGACAATATGTTTGACTTGGCATCAACAATGTTATTTACAAGTTCCTCCAGCAGCGTCAAGTATACTTCCACCACCCGGTAAAATAAAAAAAGCTTTATTATCGGGTCTTTTTCTTTTTCATATTGCTCTGCCAGCTGCTGTGTTTGCAAAAGCTCGTCACGGGCTTTGCCAAACAAATCAACCAAATGCTCGGATGATAAAAATTCTTTGAAAAAATCTTGCCGGTCTATAATAGTTTTCGCATCTGTGGGCCGTTGCAAAAATGTACAAAACTCGGTAGTTTGGACTTCGCCCATGCAAAGGCGCAACAATTCGGGCAGTTTTATGTTTTCCAACGATGTATAGGATGTGAATGGCGTGTCGCTTTGGAGATTGCCGAAAAGACTTAATAGATTAAACATTGTTATTTTAGTCGTTTTCCAGTAACTCAATTAATGTTTTCATGGTTTTGCGGGAATCCATGTATGCGTACCTGCCGCCTTGGTATTCACCTTTTTGGATAAGCGGGATGCCGTTTGCTTCCAGCCGTGAAATTACTTGCTTCATTCCGTTTACCACAAACGCAAGGTGGTGAACGCCTTCGCCGTACTTGTCCAAATCTTCCCGCCAGGTGGACGGTTTCTCGTCCGGCTCGATTAGTTCCAGCGTTAAATTGCCGCCTACGTTGAAGAATGCCAGTTTCGCCCGTGCGTCGCATGGCTGCCCGCGGTATTCGCCCTGTGTTTCTTCAATTGGGCCTGTGGTAATGCAGCCCGGCTCTTCCATGCCCAAAATCGCGGCAAATTCTTTAATGGATTTTTCGATGTCATGCACCAAAATACCTACTTGTGTTACGATGTTTGTACCCAGTGGGTTCTTTTCCATGTCTTCTGCCTCCTAATTATAACGGGGTTTCCCGTGTTGTTCTGCTTCAGTTGGTCCCATTATCGAACCAACTGGTAAGAAAATCCGACCAGTTGAAATGCCTTCCCCCAATTATTGCCGCACATAATTTACAGCTTCTTGAAAATATTCCGGCCAGGCTGCGGTTAAAGCCATCTTTTCCCCCGTAACCGGGTGTGCAAACCCTATCTCCACCGCATGGAGTACCTGCCCCGCCTCTTTTAAGAAGGACGGCTGGCTGCGGTTACTGTAGGTTGTATCCCCCAGTACAGGGTGGCCCACATGAGCCAAATGAACACGGATTTGATGGGTGCGCCCGGTTTCCAGCCTTGCGGAAACAAGAGTGTACTTGCCCAATCGCTCCATTATTTCTACGTATGTTATAGCCTCACGGGTCCGCTTGCCCGCGTCGGTTATAATTGCCATTTTCTTGCGGTCTATAGGGTGACGGCCAATTGGCACGTCAATTTTTATTTTGTCATGCTGAATTGCGCCAAAGCACACCGCGTTATAAATACGTACCATAGAATTATCCGCAAGCTGCGCTGCCAAACCTTGATGAGCCGCATCATTTTTTGCGATAACCATTGCCCCGGATGTATCCTTGTCCAGCCTATGAACAATCCCCGGGCGCAATACGCCGCCAATGCCGGACAACTTGCCACAGCAATGGTGCATAAGCGCGTTTACCAGCGTTCCTTGCCAATTGCCTGCCGCAGGGTGTACAACCAGCCCCCGAGGCTTATTAATAACAAGCAGGTACTCGTCCTCGAATAAAATGTCAAGAGGGATGTCTTCTGCCTGTGTTTCGCAAGGCTGGGGCTGGGGCAAAGCGCAAATAATTAAGTCACCGGCGGCAACCCTGTAATTTTTTTGCAGGGGCTTACCGCTACAGGTTACATGGCCGTCTGTCAGTAATTTTTGGGCAATGCTTCGTGTAGGAATACCTTCTGCCCCGGTCAAAAAAACATCTACTCGCTCTCCGGCTTTTTCCGGCGGCACAAGAATTTTACTGTGCATTACACATCAAATCCAATATTACGCAGCCACTTTACAGACTCTTCCAAGTTGCATTCCAGCACAAACGGTACGTCTTCCCCTACGGTATAGAAAATTTTGTTTATCGCACCTGCCAGCGGAATTGCCCCTTGTCCCAGGGGTAAATGGTCATCATAATTCCCGCCGTTGTCATGAATGTGAACATGGCCGATATATTTGCCAAGTACGTCAATCCATCTGTTAAGGGAAACAGAGCGGCTGCAATATGCATGCCCTATGTCAAGGCAGCAGCGGATTTTGGGGCTGTTAACCCCATGAAAAATTTGCACAAACACTTCCGGGTCTTCATCTTCCACGTTTTCAATAAAAGCTGTTATGCCATCCGGGATACAGCTTTCTATGCCTTTCCAAAAATCTACGGCACTGTTAATAAAGGCGTCTATGGCATCGGTAGAGAATCCATTCAAAAATTTCCTGTATGATGAATGAAACACTACACTTTTAATGCCGTGAAACGCCGCAATTTCCATAGATTGAATGAAACGCTTTTTAGCAACCTCACGGATAAGCGGGTCGATGGAAGTATAATAGGTGTCGTGATACGCGCCATGCATAGAGACCCCTGTAATTCCTTCGGTATATTGGGCAACCTTTTCACGGTTGACATTAAAATCATCAGCAAAAACAGGGTTGGCATATTTAGTAACCTCCAGCCCCAAACGGTTTTGCTTTGTAAAATCAACATCTTTTTCGGAAAAATCTGTACAGTAAATAATCATTTTCTTGCCTCCAAATAAGAGGAATCCTTAATTACAAAAAGTATGATAAATGCGCCAAAAAAAACTCCTGAAACTACATATACATCTGCAAGGTTGAATATTGGGAAGTTTACAAATAAAAACGCCAGCATGTCCCGTACATAGCCAAATACCAGCCTATCGTACAGGTTCCCTATACCGCCTGCAAATATTAGGATTACGGGGACGCGTATAAGCCAAAATAATCTTCCCAAAGGAAGACGGTTGTAAAACCACAAAAGCCCGCCCATTAATATAATTTTTACAGCAGTAATAACCCAGCGGCCCCATTCAAAATTTGCAAGAAAGCCAAATGCCGCCCCTGTATTGCGGGTGTACGTAAGCCCTAAAAAACCGGGTATCAAAATACGGCTTGGCATGCCTTGAAGGTTGGCGGCAGCCCAGCTTTTTAACCACAGGTCTAAAGCCAGTAATACTGCCGCCACCAACAAAAATATCCCCCAGACAACAAGTCTGTTTTTATTCATCTGCAAAAGAAATGCCTATGGCTTTTGCAACTTTTACAAGTTCTCCGTTCGGGTCAACTACTTTCGCGCCGCCTTTACTGGTTTCACCCATTGCGCCGTTGCCCAAAACTACTTCAAGCGGTACGCCGGTCATTTCACCGTTTTGCAAAGCTACCATTTTGCCAAAATTACCGTCACGCACAAGTTCTGCGGCTTTTACGCCGTATCTGGCAGAAAGAATCCTGTCTGCCGGTGAAGTGTCGCCGCCGCGCTGGATATGCCCAAGTACACAATGGCGCACTTCGTTGGACACCATAGATTCCAGTCTGTTGGCAATATATGCCGCAACGCCGCCAAAGCGTATGGCGTCGGCACTGTCTGCGATAACTTTGCCCACTATGGCTTCGCCGCCTTTCTCCATTGCCCCTTCGCACACAGCAATAATTGTAAACGGATCACCTGCGGCGTTTCGTTCGTTAATTTTTTTCGCAATGCTTTCCATAGTGTATGGAATTTCCGGGATCAATATAACATCCGCGCTGCCTGCAATACCCGAGTGCAGACAAATCCACCCCGCACTGCGGCCCATAACTTCTACTACAAGTACCCTGTGATGACTTTCTGCTGTAGTGTGTAAGCGGCCTAAATTTTCCGTAACTATATTTACTGCCGTATCAAAACCATAAGTTGTTTCTGTGGAAGTAAGGTCGTTGTCAATTGTTTTTGGTACACCAACAACATTTACGCCTTTGCGCGCAAAATCCCGGGCACTTGTAAGTGTTCCGTCGCCGCCCAATACAATAAGTGCGTCCACACCTTCTTTTTTCATATTTTCTATTGCAATATCTGAAACATCTTTTTTAAGTTGCACGCCATTTTCTTCAATAGTGTAATCAAACAAATTGTCTTTGTTAGAATTATACAAAATTGACCCGCCCCTGTGCAAAATACCGGATGTTGTTTCATGGTCTAAGGGTACGAAATCGTTGTTATAAAGGCCCCTGTAGCCAAACCTGTATCCAATTAATTCGCAATCCATCATGCTGTGGCATGCACGAACCAATGTGTGGATTACTGCGTTTAGCCCCGGGGCATCTCCGCCGCCTGTCAGCACGGCAATTTTCTTTTTACTCATGTTCTAGTTGTTCCTTTCTTAAGTGAATATACTTGTTATACATATCAACTCCCACATTGTATATCATTTTTGTGGTTTTGTCTTGACTTTTTCTTAGAAATATTCTAAGATTGTGTGGAATCTCTACCCCGATTGAGATCTCAGCTGCACTAAAACACAAAATTGTATAATTTAGTTGGAGGTTCAACCATGCGCACCACCCACATTACAAAGCCTGCGGATGTACAGCGTAAGTGGTTTGTTGTCGATGCAACAGATCTTAACTTAGGCCGCTTGTCAACTGAAGTAGCGCGTATTTTACGGGGCAAGCATAAGCCAATTTTTAGCCCCAATGTCGATACAGGCGATTATGTTATTATCGTTAATGCAGACAAAATTAAAGTTACCGGTCGTAAATTAGACCAAAAAATATATGTGCGTCATTCCGGCCACATTGGTAAAAGAAAAGAAATTAAAATGCGTGACATGCAAAACAAAAAACCCGAATTTATAGTCACCCACGCTGTAAAGGGTATGCTTCCCAAAAATAACTTGGGTCGTCAAATGTTTGCAAAACTGCATGTGTACGCGGGACCGGAACACAAACATCAAGCTCAACAACCGGAAGCACTTGTGCTTAATTTAGAATAGGAGGCGCCGGCATATGGCATCAGTTTCATATTACGGAACAGGCA
>WQTQ01000141.1 GCA_009786175.1 Bacillota bacterium
TACGTGCAGTCAGAGCCGGATATACGCAGGGACGGAGCTATCGTTTGTCGTTAGAGCCGGTTGGATGCGGTAGTTGCAAAGAGTGGTGCCTCTTGACCTGCACGCAGTATACACGATACTGCGTGACAAAACCTTACGAAAATGTCCGAAATTTTATTACAATTGTGTTACATGCAAAATTAAGAAACTATTCTCATTAACTCTTCGTATGCACAAACTCCGGCGTGTGTCCGGAAGTAACAGTTGGGTAGTGCGTGGGTGCTGCCCAGTTTACGCCGTTGATAATGATTTTTTGTATTTCCGGCATGTAGTAGATAGGAAAAGTTTCATGGCCGGGCGAGAAGAAGAATATGCGCCCCAGGCCGCGTTTAAAGGTGCATCCGCTGCGGAAAACTTCGCCGCCTTCATACCAGGATATGAAAATAAGTTCGTCCGGGGTGGGTATGTGAAACAATTCCCCATACATTTCAGATGCCGGTATGTTAATGTATTCGGGTATGCCTTTGGCAATAGGGTGTGAGGGCTCAATTGTCCATACTCTTTCCAGTTCATTGGCTTCCCGCCAGCGCAAGCCAATGGTATCTGTGCCCAGTAAACGAGAGAAAATTTTGGACGCATGGGCAGAATGCAGGACAAGAAGCCCCATGCCGTTTAATACTCTTTGGCGTACGCGCTCTACTACTGCATCGTCTACCATGTGGTGATAGGAATGCCCCCACCATACAAGTACGTCTGTGTCGTTTAATACTTCTTCGGTTAGGCCGTGTTCCGGTTGTGGTAATGTAGCGGTGCGCACTTTACCAAACTCGCCGGACTCCCGTAAAAAATCTGCAATTGCGGTATAAATGCCATTGGGATATGGGCCAATAGCTTGTTCTGTTTCGTCCCATACGGTTACATTTGGCTTTAACATGTTGCTCATCTCCTCTACATTCCCAGCAGACGTTCTGCTTCTTTCATATTTTCGATAACAGGTACATCAAAGGGGCACCTGGTTTCGCAGTGTCCGCAGGCAATGCATTCCCCGCCTTTATGCATAAGGCTTTTGTAGTGGGATATTATGGACGGCGGCACACAAAGGGGCGTAAGTTTTGCTACATCTAAATATTTGTTAACGGTTGCAATGTCAATACTTGCCGGGCACGGCTGGCAGTGGCTGCAATATACACAAGACCCGTTAAAGTCATTGCGCATGGTGCGTATTATGCCGGTGTAGTCTTTTTCCTTGTCGGATAGGTTCAGATAGTTTAGCACCTGACGCATTTCTTCGCCGGTTTTGCAACCGGGCAATACGCTGCATACTGCCGGACGGGAAAGGGCATAGTGCAGACATTGCCCCAGGGTCATTGGTTTTGCATATGGGGTATGCTTGGGTGACATTAACTTGCCCGCGCCCAACGCTTTCATTACGGTTATGCCAATTTGCTTTTGCTGACAAATGGTGTACAAAGCCGCACGATTTGGGTCTATGCCGCGGAACATATCCTTGCCAAAGTCTTTTTCGAAATAGTCAAAGACATATTCCCCGGAAGGCAGCATATCAAAAGCAGGGTTTATGCTAAACATCATCATTTCCGGCAGTCCGGTTTCTATGGCGCGCATGGCGGTTATGGGATTGTGAGAGCTAAAGCCTATATGTCCGATGTCGCCATTCTGCTTTAGTTTCTGTACATAATCTGCAAAGCCTGTCTCGAACACGGCACTGTAGTCATCCTCAGAATCGATAAAAAACATCATGCCAAGCTCTATGCGTCCAAAGATACGCAGTAGTTCTTCAAAATATTTTTGTACTGTGGGCAAGTCGCGGCTTATGTCGTACTGTCTGTTGACATCTGTTGCGCCAATATGCCCCTGGATTATCACATCCTTGCGGCGGCTGCCAAGGGCTTTTGCTATTGCTTCGCGCACTTCTGTCCCCGGCATAAAAATATCTAAAATGTTTACGCCGCCTTCAAGTGCCGCGTCAATTGTTTCTTTTATTTGTTCGTATGGCGGGTTGCCTGTGTCCAAGTGTTCGCAACCAAGCCCTATGATGCTTGAATTTAATCCTGTTTTACCTATTGGTCTATATTCCACTTCCACGATCCCTTTCTTTATTAACAAACCTGGTAAGATGCCCCAGGTACATAAGCTCCACGGTGCCTATCGGACCGTTACGTTGTTTTGAAATTATTACTTCGGCTTCGCCTTTTTTTAGTGTTTCCGGGTTGTAGTATTCGTCACGGTACAGGAAAGCTATAACGTCGGCGTCTTGTTCTATTGCGCCGGATTCCCGCAGGTCGCTCATCATGGGGCGTTTATCGCTGCGTGATTCCACTGCACGGCTTAGCTGGGCCGCCACAAGAACAGGCACGTTAAGCTCTTTTGCAATGGCTTTTAACGAGCGAGATATTTCGGAAATTTCTTGCTGGCGGGATTCCGGCCTGGCAGTTGCGGCGGCGGACATTAACTGCAAATAGTCGATAATGATTAACCCCAAACCCTTTTCCATTTTTAAGCGACGGCATTTAGAGCGCAGCTCTGTTACAGACAACCCCGGTGTGTCGTCCAGGTAGATTGGCGCGTTGGACATGGCGGGGATACTTTCTGCTATGCGGTTCCAGTCTTCGTCTATTAACTGGCCTGTGCGCAGGCGTTGTGCGTCTACGCCTGCCTCGGAGCTGAATATACGGTTTACTAACTGGGCGTTGGCCATTTCTAAGCTGAAGAACGCCGTTGATACACCTTTTCGTATTGCGGCATGGGCGGCAATATTTAGCAAAATTGCCGTTTTACCCATGGACGGACGCGCCCCCAGAATAATAAGCTCTGCCGGTTGCAGGCCTGCGGTACGTCTGTCAAAGTCTACAAAACCTGTTTCTATGCCCGTTATGCTGCCTTGGTTTTCGAACAGTTCTTCCAGCCTTTGGTTGGCGGCTATAAGCACATCGCTGATATGCTCGAAATCGCCTACATTGCTGCGTTGGGAAATATCAAATACGCTTTTTTCCGCACGTTCCAGTATGGCAGCAACGTCTTCCCGGGCTTCATACCCCGCGTTTGCTATATAGTTAGCAGATTTTATTAACTGGCGCAGCAAAGACTTTTCCGCCACAATTTCTGCATGGCGTTTTATATTTGCAGAGGTATAATAGGCCGCCGCAAGGTCGGTAATCCTATCGCGGCCACCAATTTGCTCCAGTACTCCCTTTTCCAGAAGCTTGTTACTTAATGTGACGATGTCTACAGGGATGCTGCGCACGAAAAGTTCTACCATGGTTTCGTATATTATTTGGTTGTCCGGGCGGTAAAAATCCTCGCCCCGCAAAACTTCATAGGCAATAGCTATGGCATCCCTGTCAAAAAGCATACTTGCAAGTACCGCAAGTTCCGCCTCTTGGTCGTTGGGCGGGATTCGCGGTACGGGTATGGGAGATGCTTCATTGTGTGGTTCGTTAGGAATATCATTTGGGTCAAACATTTAACATGCTCCGATTCTGTATTATAACGAATTCTTCTCTGCTACCAACTCAAATTTTAGTGGTACATTTACTTGCGGATGCAATTTTATGTTTGCAGAGTGTTCGCCTACGGTTTTTACGGATTGAACGACTATTTTTTTCTTGTCTACAGAAATACCGTGCTTTTGCAGCACTTCCGCAAGTTCTTTGTTGGAAATAGAGCCGAACATTCTGCCGCCGTCGCCGCATTTTACAGGGATTTTAATTTCTGCTGCCCTTATTTTTTCTGCCAGTGCCTGTGCTTCTTCCACATCTTGTTGAAGTTTGGATGCCGCCTTCCTTTGCTGGCCTTCCAGTTGAGCAATGTTGGCCTTTGTGGCTTCTACCGCTAATTTACGCGGTATCAGGAAGTTGCGGGCATGGCCGTCGGATGCTTCTATCATTTGTCCTTTCTTACCTGTACCCTTTACGTCTTGCAGTAAAATCACTTTCATATTGTTCACTCTTTTCTGTTTTTATTGCCCGTGACAACTTATATCAAGCGGGATGGATTAATTGTAACATCTATGCGCTGTATACTGCCATCGCTTTTGAATAAACTGCTGCTAATTTCTTTGGCCGCTTGCAGGCAGTTTGCCTGTACAGGGGTATCGCTGCCTGATGGGTACACATGTACCGCATCTTCATTGCCCAATGTATAGATTACAGGCACCCTGCATACCGTAAACCCAAGAGAGTTTGCAGGCATTTGAATTTCTGCGGCCGTGCCGTCGGCGGCTAGGTATTCGAATGTTTCCGGATGTGTAAAAAATTCTTCCTTGCGCAATAGTGCAGGGTCAAATTTTATAACGCCGTCTTTAACCGTAACGCCCAATTCCGCCATGCGTGTAAGGATATCTTCTTTTACCATGCCTGTCATACCCGGCTGCTGGGCCGGCATACCAAATGGTGTATGTGAATAAGGCTCTAATGGGAACGCTCCCCATTTGTCCGCTTCTTTATTAAACCCAAAACCCGCGCGAAGACGGTAATAAGCCTCTTTCAACTCTGCTAAACTGCTCGAATCGTTTTCTGCGGCTTTGCTGAATACCTCTTGTACGCTAAGCATAAACTTGGAATTTTGGTGCCAGTAAATAGAGCCGATACCTTCGTACTTGTACATAATTCCGCTGCGGCCTGTAAATTGCTTATGAGCGAAAACTTCTTCGTAAATTTCGCGGGCTTTGGCGGCGTCCGTGTCGGATAATTTTAACTCTTTAATCCAACGCTCTATATCGGCAGAGTGGCGAATTGTATCGTGGAAGCGGACATTTCCGTCTATGTCCTTTGTGAAGAATCCTTCATGGCCTTGCTGAATAAGCTGACCTATTAACGGGAACGCTTCTACACTTGCTTCCGGTATAATATTACGTTCCATGAAAGTTTTTAAAGTTTTGCGGGGATACAGGAAAAATTGATTATGTTCCGGGCTCATAAGGTTGCCGGTTTCCATAGCTTTTACAAGAGTAAGTGTTTCTTCCGGGGTTAATATCCCGCTGCCAATTACTGCGGTTTGCCCTTCCAGCATTAGGAACATAGGGTCAACTTTAAGACTGTCTTCCGTTAGTGTCAAAATATTGTAGGCATTGTACATACCGTCAGGCCGCTTGTTTGCGGCAATACTCTCAGAAATTTTAGCTATAGCCTTATCAATAAAACCTGCCAATAGAGACGCATCTACGGCTTTTTTACCGTTGGCAAAACCATTTGCGTAAACAGTTGACCTGTATTTATCAAACACACCTTCTGCTTCGTCTAAGAAAGCCCGCGGAGAAAGGCCGGGTTTCTCAAGTACATCGGTTATGCCTGTCAGCCATTCTACAACGTCTGCGGAAATGTTAAAACTGCCGCCTCGTTGTTCAAACAAATTTTTGCAATGATGCAAATGGCGGTACAACTGGTACACCGTAACCATGCTTAGGCCGTTGCCGACAATGGCGTTGTTGGCGTCGTTCCATTCCGGCCGTTGGGTATTCATCCAAATGCCGCCGCCGGGTACAAGGTTAGAAAGTTTTGCCAATATAGGAACCAGCAGCTTTTCCACAAAGGAAACATAGTAAATGCCGCCCTTGTCATCTGTTAAAAGTTTGCCGTCTGTACCAAAGAATTCTACACGTTTCATGATGGCATCGTGCTTTTCGCGGTTAAATGTAATCGTACTTTTTCCGTCTTTCAGCAGCTCTGCATACGGTTTTATTTCGTAAGGAACATTTGCGTATGCGTAAATTTCGTTGTTTACAAGCTTTGCTAAATCTTCCGGAGAGTAAGCTTCCAGCCATTCCAGAAGTTTATTTAGATATACAATTTGATGGTCGCCCCAGTAGCCATAGCCTGCCCAAGGGTCATGAGGCAACGGTGTTTCCCAGTCTATGCCGTCTTGATTAATACGGTATGGGTTAAAGCCGTCTGCCGTAGAAGCGTTTAGGAATTTTGCAATCATAGGCGCGATGTAGCCGGGGAAACTAAGGCTCATCGCTTCCCAGTTTTGGAAAATGTCGCGCCAGTTGCCTTCGTAGCTGTACACGCGGCGGCCCTCGTCATCTTTTACACGTACGTGGAAATGGTTCCATGGGCGGGAAGGGTCGCCGTGCCTGCGGGAAAATGTAAGGGGCAAAAACTCTAATGCCAGGCGGATTAAATCCGGGTTTCCGTTTTCAAAAGCCGCTTCGTGAAGCTGCAATATGTTATGAATATCTTTGATTTTTTCCAGGAACGGAGCTTCGCGTACAGCCAATTCCTTGTCGTGAGTTTTAAGGAAGTCTATAAACAACTGCGGGTCACAGCCGTATTCGTCTAAGAAAACGCCGCCGCGCATGTTGTTATAAAGCACGTTCATGTAATGTCTAATGCTGCTGCGTCCGTCTTTTGTGTGTTGCAAACCATCTGCAACCGCAACAATGCGTTTAAGCTCTGCGGTTCCTTTTTTTACGTCTGCTTCCACAGCGGCGCGAAGCTTGTCTGCCGGGGTATTGTTTACTTCTTTTGCAAGGGCGGCAACTTCCTTTTGGTTAAGCCGCGCGTCAAGTATCAATAGCCAGCTTTTTTCTGCCCCGCTGTCAAGGCTAATACTTTGATAGCCAAGGAACGCGCCCTTACGCCCTACAGAATTGGTTTCGCCCTTTATTGCGGCAATGCCGCCCCGTGCAAAATTTGCTACTTGGTTTGAAGATAACAAAAGCCCTTCCGCATCGCTTATGTGCCAGGCTATGTTTGCCCGCAAAACTTCGATAGGTTCTGTTGTATCGCCAATTAGGGATGTTAAAGAGTATACAACCAAACGGCTGCCAATACTTTCGCAAGCTTTGTACGCATCTGTTAAGCAGCTGGAGCCCTGTGCCAATACCGGTGCAACGTCGTAGGGCATTATGTTCTCTACACCGTCAAGTACCTCTAATGAAACAGGTACACTGTCCAAGTTTGTGATTTGCGATGTGCGTACAAGGCCGTATTTTTCGCCGGTTTCCCACCGGTAGGAAAATTGCAGCTTTAAACAGTCGTTAACTTCTTCAAAAATGATTGCGTCGCCGGTGTTACGTTTATACAAGCTGCGGCGGATGCGGTACGGGCTTTCCAACCCTGTTGAAAAAGGCTGCCAAACGCGCCCGTCTTTCATTCTTATTAATGTTTTTGGCCCTGTAGATGTTGCCAGATGCAGTCTGTCGTCTGTTTCGTAAGGGAACACACTGCCCGCAGGGTTTTGCCGCCCTGCCGCAAGGGCTCCGTTGCTTGATAAAAACATCCACATATCAGATGCAGTTGCCACGTTAATAAAAAATGCAGGAAGATTTTGGGCGTTTTCTATTTTGTAGTACACGCCGGATGGCTTTGTTACAAACATGCGATCACCGCCTATATAAGATTTGTTTGAAATTATATCATGAAAATGTAACATGCGCACTTATTTCATGCGATTTATTATGATTTATTGGCTGTGAAATTTGCAAAACAATTGTTA
This sequence comes from Bacillota bacterium, assembly GCA_009786175.1. The sequence goes on from WQTQ01000141.1 coordinate 7,435, forward strand.
CTTAGGGTACAATGCAAGGTGAACGTTAATCTTGCTTTAGATGGGGGATTACAAGTTGAACAGCGTAAAAGATTATTTGGAAACCGTAAAAGCCCCATGGGGCAGGATGCTTTACGACTTGCTTTTTACCCAGTTGAGCATACTAAGCGCGCCTAAAGCTAGAATCTTGGACTTTGGTTCCGGCCTTGGGGTAACGGCAAATTATTACGCCCGGTGGTACTGTGTTACGGCCATAGAGCCGGATATGGAAATGATTGAAAACAGATACCGCGAAAACGATTACACACAAATTCTTGGCGGGGTAGAACAGGTAGGTTCCTTCTCGGATAATTTTTTTGACATAATTTTCTGCCATAACGTGCTGGAATATGTGAACGAAAGAGAACCTATTTTGCAGTCGCTGTTAAGGGTGCTAAAACCTGGCGGCGCGTTAACAAATATCTTAGGCATGAGAACTTTCTGGGCACTGGGCCAAGATAATTCCGTTAAACTTACTGGCGAATGGTACGAAAATATGCTTGTCTTGGAAACCAAGGCAGCGGAAATAGATGAGTATAGGCAAAGTGCTTTCCTTAACCACTTGTTGTTTGAGAAACGAGCAAAAACTATACAGAACACAAATTCTATAGAGACTGGAGAGATTTAATTGACACATGCAAAAAAAATCATCTTAACAAACATGAGCAAACTTACTCCCGGGTACCAGCACGGGCATAAGGATTATGAATTTTTCAAATACGAAGTTACCGACAGTAATCACAAATATGAAGTTGCAAGCCCTAACGAGGGAAATCAAACCGTTGCGGCGTTTTATGTACTGCCGCCCGGCAAATCTAACTATCCGTTTCACTACCACACCACCAACGAAGAAGTTTTTTATGTAATTTCCGGGAAAGGGATTCTGGAAACCTTTGACGGAAAACACCCAATTACGGTCGGAGATATTTTCGTATGCCCTGTCGGAAAAGGCGGGGCCCATAAAATTACAAACACATCTGAAACGGAAAACCTTGTTTATTTAGATGTAGACACTAACAAAACGCCCGACATCGCTTATTATCCCCATTCAAATAGAGTTGGCATAAGGGCCGCCGGTGGGGTAAGGGACAATTATAACATGGACAGCAAAGTGGAGTACTACGATAACGAATAAATAAAACCGCCATACCCAAAGATACAGCGGTTACCGCGCTTTACGCCTTCAATTCACTTATCGCTTTCTCGATGTACTCGGCGGTTGCGTCCGGGTCATCTACACCAATTACAAGTGTGTCAAAATCTTCGTTCTCTAAGGTAATTATCACGGCGTCTTCCTTCTTTTTTACATCGTAAAAGGCCTTGTTGCCATCTCTGTAAAATGTACCGCCGGAGTAAAATAATACTTCGGTACCAATGCGCCAGCCTTTAAAAATTTCAAGCTTTCTCTCTTCCGACGGGCACGCGGTTACTTCCACTATGCTGGTTAAAGGGATTGATAACTCGCTTTTTAAGGTTAACACTTTTCTTACGCCTTGCATTGTGACAACCAAGTGGTTATCTTGAATGCTTACTCTTGACATTTTCATTCTCCTCTTTATAGCGCGTGGGCGCAAAATTCACATACAGTATGTCACAGCGCAATTCAACTTGCAATGATAATACAAATAAATTCCAAATAACGAAAGGACGAAAACACAATGCTGTTAGTTAACACAGATTTTATCCCGGGGAAAGAAGTAGTAGCCTTGGGCCTGGTTTCCGGCGTAGGCGTACCGCCTATCAAAGTGCGCTTTACTACAAAAGGGTGGGGCGAAGTAATTGAAGAGGGCGTACAACGCGCCAATGAAAGCATGATAGAAAAAGCGCGGGAATTGGGCGCGGATGCCATAATCAGGGTTTTTTATGATAAAGAATCCTCCGACACCGGTGTGCAAATTTTGGTTTGGGGTACGGCGGTACGAATTAAGTAAAGGCTTTAAACTACCCCCTGATATCAGGGGGTAGTGCAACAATGTAAGCTTTTTATTGACAACTCAAGCCATTTGCAGTAACCTAATAACAACTGAATAAGAACTTTGGGGCAGGGTGAAAATCCCGACCGGCGGTGACAGTCCGCGAGGCCTTATGGCTTGAATTGGTGCAATTCCAATACCGACAGTATAGTCTGGAAGAGAAAAGTTCTGTAAAAGCAAACTACATAGCGTTTGTTCTTTATGTAATTTTTTAGCCCCGAAGTTTACTTCAGGGCTAATTTTTTATTCTCAAAGGAGCGATTTTACCATGAACACTTCAACAAGAAAACTCACCACACTGGCGATGATATGCGCCATAGCCTTTCTGCTTGCGGCTTTTGTCCGCTTTCCCATTGTACCCGCGGTAGGATTTTTGCGTTACGACCCTAAAGACATCGTGATTGTTATTGGCGGGTTTATATTTGGGCCTTTGGCCGCATTAATAGTTACGGTAGTTGTTTCACTTTTGCAAATGGTTACCGTAAGCGCGTCAGGGCCGATAGGGGCTGTAATGAACATAATTTCCGGGGCGGCCTTCTGTTGTACGGCGGCTTATATTTACGGCAAAATGCGAAATTTGAAAGGTGCGATATTGGGGCTTATCGCAGCTATAATTGTCACCACCGGGGCTATGCTTTTATGGAATTACTTACTCACACCCGTGTTTTTGAACGTACCAAGGCAGGTAGTTGTAAACATGCTGATACCCGGGTTTCTTCCGTTTAACTTGATAAGCGGCATTTTAAACTCTGCCATTGTAATGCTGCTGTATAAGCCAATCCGAACCGCGCTTCAAGCCGCCAATCTTATGCCTGTGG
>WQTQ01000142.1 GCA_009786175.1 Bacillota bacterium
AATGTGGATTGGGGCATCCCCGTGCCGGAAAAAGACGGCGTAAATGACCAGACATTTTGGGTATGGCCGGAATCCTTGTGGGCCCCAATGTCCTTTGTTAAAACCTACCTGGATTTGCAAAAAGCGGCTGCGTCGCTTCCCGAAGGAAGCGTAGCGGGGATTGATTCCCCGCAAAGCGGCGGGGTTTCATGCGAATCCATTTGCGGAGCAAATGGTGAGAGGGGCAGTGCGCCATTGAAATCGGAAACATGGGAAGACTGGTGGTTTAATGACGACGTACAGGTGTACCAGTTCATAGGCGAAGACAACGTCTATTTCTACGACATAGCGGGCATGGGCCTATTTATGGCACTAAACGACAGAGCCGGGCGCGACCGCCAAGCCAATTTGCCAATTGTAATACCAAACCGGCACGTATTTTTTGGTAACAGCAAGGCCAGCAGCAGCGGCAAAGTGCGCCCACCTGCCGCACACGAACTACTGGAATTCTACACTGCCGAACAGTTACGTATGCACTTTGGGCATATGGCATTACAAAACAACAGCGTAAAATTCTTCCCAAAAGCCCTGTTCAAAAAAATGTTCGCGGATGGAGAAGTACCAAAAGACCTTGGCGACATCGAAGGCTTTGACGCCACCTTGGCAGAAGGTAACTTGCTTACAAACGTGTTTAACAGGCTTGCCCGTTCGTGTTTTTATAGTTTACAGCAGTATTTCCCTTCCTGTAATTCCGGGCTTGCCACGGAATCTTCTGGCAAATTACCAACCGTAGAAATTTCCCCGGAAGCGAAAGAAGCCTGCGACAAGCTTATCGACGATTACGAATTTGCCATGTACCGTTTCGAATTTTCTAAAGCCATCGACATGCTGGACAAGTTCCTCCGCGATTCTAACAAGGTGTTTGATGCAAAAATGAAAGACGCGAAAACCAATGACGACAACGCGCTTAAGGCGCAAACCCTGGTGGATGCATTTCACGCAGTAAAAACCGCCACCATTCTGCTGCACCCATTCGCCCCGGAAGGCACAACACGCCTGCAGGAATACCTTGGCATTGGCGATGAGTTTTGGAGTTGGACAAATATTAAAGAGCCACTTAGCTTTTTCATAAATGAAGAGCATGAGTTTAAATTTTTGGAGCCAAGGGTGGATTTTTTCCTGAAGCACCCAAGCCAGCTTATGTAAGAAGAAATGTATAAATTTAAAAGGGGTATTTTGCGCAACTTTGATACAGGGATTATTTTGTACCAAGGATTGCGCAAAACCCGGGGTTTACATGTCATTTTTGATACGATAGTTGAAAACCAAGAGCCACTCATGTTAACTGTGAAATGCGCGAGACGTAACATTATCATTCACATTAACAGTCGGGTAGGAAGTCGCCCATTAGTTGAGTGACCGACCTCCTATACTACCGTGCATACCGTTCGGTACACGGTGGTTCACCAGTTTACGCCAAAGTCTTTTGGTAGTAACCAGAAAGGAATAAGTAACCCATTTTCTTTAGAACATCACTTTGAAGTGACCTTTTATGGATAGGACTATTGGCAGTACGCCCGCAGCCTTTTCTGGTGTTGGCAAAATCTAATATCTTTCATTCCATCTCCCTACACTAATTTATTGACAAAAACAAGTAATATTGTGCTTGCTATCCAGCATGTGTCAAGTTATACTTATTTGTGTTAGGGTGATGGTGCTTATAAAAAACTAAGGAGCTGATTTTCAACATGAACTTAAAACTAGACAGAATTACATTTTCACCTAATGTCATGGGCGGTCAGGCTTGCATACGCGATACCCGAGTCACCGTTTCACTTATCGTAAATATGCTTGCCAACGGCGCATCGTTTTCAGCCGTGCTTGAAGATTATGAATATCTGGAAGAAGAAGATATTAAGCAAGCCCTTAAATATGCCTCCTGGGCAGCAAGCGACCAGATGCTGGCGATATGAGATTTTTGGCAGATATGGGCATATCGCCGCGCTGTGTAGAGTGGCTCCGCATACAAGGTTATGACGCAGTGCATTTATATGAGCAGGGCTTGCATACACTTTCGGACAGCAAAGTATTGGAGAAAGCATGTTTAGAAAAACGTATTTTATTAACAATGGATTTGGATTTCGCACGAATTTTATCAAGTGCAAACGCGATAAATTTACCTCTTACCGTGGTATTTCGCCTAAGCGATCAGCGGCCACAGTGTATACAAGCTGTAATTAATACAATGTTACCAATTCTTGAAAAGTATTTTGAACAAGGCAATGCTATTTTATCTGTTACAGAAAATAAAATACGCATTCGACATTTGCCAATATAGATTTAAAGCCAGCGGACATCACAAATCCGCTGGCTTTATTAAGGAGCAACCGACTCTATACGCCCCTACACCCCTAAAACCCCCTTCAAAAACTGTCCTGTAAACGACTCTGCAACCCCGGCGACTTCTTCCGGTGTGCCGGCTGCAACTACATACCCGCCGTTTTGGCCGCCTTCCGGCCCCATGTCGATTATAAAATCGGCACTTTTTATTATGTCAAGGTTATGTTCTACCACAATTACAGAGTGGCCTTGGTCTACCAGCTTGTTTATAGACGCAAGCAGTACTTCAACATCGGCGCAGTGCAGGCCTGTTGTGGGCTCGTCCAGGATGTATAAATTATGGCTGCCACGCTTTATTTTGCCCAGTTCGTAAGACAGCTTCACTCGCTGGGCCTCGCCGCCGGATAATGTTGTCGCGCTTTGCCCCAGTGTCAAATAGCCAAGGCCCAAGGCATTCATTGTGCCAAGTTTGTGGCTGATTAACTTGTCCCCGCAAAAAAATTGTTGGGCTTCTTCTGCCGTCATTTCAAGGATTTCAGCGATATTTTTGCCGTTGTAGCGTATTTCGTCACATTCTTTGGAGAAGCGGCTGCCCTTACAGATGGGGCAAGGGGTTTCAATGTCTGCCATAAACTGCAGGTTGGTAACAAGGATGCCGTCGCCGGTACAATGTTCGCAACGGGCCCCGCCTTTGTGGGTAAGGCTGAAATCCAAGGCCGTGTAACCCCTGGCAGCTGCCTCGGGCACGGAAGCGAACAGTTTGCGGATACGGTCGTATACCCCAATATATGTGGCCGGGTTAGATTTACGGTTGCGGCCTATTGGCGACTGGTCTATGGTGATGATATTTTTGATGTTGTCGTAGCCGAAAATATAGTCAAGCTTGCCCGGTACAATGCGCGCGCCACGCTTTTGTACTTCCAGGTGCTTGGACAGGGTTTCAAATATTAAGGTAGACTTGCCGGAACCGGATACACCCGTCACGCATATGAACAACCCAAGGGGTATGTCGACGGTAATATTTTTCAGGTTATTCTGCTGCGCGCCTTGGAGGGTAATGTAGTCGTTGCCGGGCTTGCGGCGTGCTGCAGGCAGCGGGATACTGCGTTTGCCGGACATATACGTCCCGGACAGGCAGTTTTCGTCCGACATGAATTGTGCCGGGCTGCCAACGGTTATAATGTTGCCGCCATGGGTACCGGCCCCCGGGCCTATTTCCACAAGATAGTCCGCCGCGTGCATTGTATCAAGGTCATGCTCTACTACAACCACTGTATTGCCTATGTCCCGCAGCTTTTTCATGATGCTAATTGTACGGTTGGAATCCCGCGGGTGCAGGCCAATGCTTGGCTCGTCCATTACATAAAGTATGCCCCGCAGTTCGCTGGAAATTTGCGTAGACATTTTAATGCGCTGCATTTCGCCGCCGGATATGGAATCGCTGCGCCGCCCAAGGGACAGGTAGTGCAGGCCGATGTCCACAAGCAGTTGTAAACGGGAAGTAATTTCCCGGATAATGGAATCTGCCACGTCCTTTTGGTCCGGTGGCGTTTCCAAATTTACCAGGAAGTCAACCAATTCCGGGAACTGCATCGTGCTTAGCGTGTTAATGTCCATTCCGCCTACGGTAACCCTAAGCCGTGAGGCCTTTAGCCGTGAACCGCTGCAATCCGGGCAGGTTTTTTCAATCATGGTTTCCCGCACAAAGCTTAACTCGTAGAAATCCGAGTTGCCGGCCTTGCGGATATAGTTGCGGTACTCCCGTTCCAGTTCCTTAACAAACCCGGCAAAGGCCATCTTGCGGCCCACCAGCCAGTGTTTCTTGGTGTAATGGGGCGGGTTTATCATTTCAACTTTTTCGCCGTTGTTGCCGTAAAACAGCAGTTGATGAATGTGGTCCGGATACTGGTCGAAGGGCGTATCTAGGGAAAAGCCGTATTTAACAGACAGGCTGTGAAGCAACACCGCGCGGTAACTGTTGGGGGCTTGCGGGCGGAAAACCTGGTGATGCAACGCACCGCCGTTAATGCTTTTGTGGGGGTTTCTTACAATAAACCGCGGCTCTGCAATGTGGGAAGAACCAACGCCCATGCAGGTATCGCAGGCACTTGCGGGTACGTTAAATGAGAATTGATGGGGCTGCAGTTCGCATAATACGTAATGGTGCTGTGGACAGCCAAAGTTTTTGATTATATCAAAACCGGCGGCATCCTGTTCGCATTTTATGTCAAGGCGCAGCATTACTTCGTCTTCCAATGTGTTTACAATGGCTTCAATGGACCGTGTTATCTGCAAGAAAATTTCGCTTTTTACCGTCATCCGGTCCAACAGAATTTCTATGTGATAATCCCTGCCTTCGTCAAGTTCAAATGGCTTTTCCGAAAGGTCGAAGGGCTGTCCGTCAACAAGTAACTGTTTGTAGCCCTGTTTGCGTACGCGCTCAAATAAAAATTCGTAATCCTCACCGTACACTTTTTTTGTCGTTGTGTATATTTCCACCACTGTTCCCCTTGGCAGTGCCGTGATGTATTCTGCCATGCGGGCCGTGGATACAGGTTTTAGCAGGTGACCGCAAACGGAGCACTTGCCGGTACCTATTGTGGCAAACAATAGCCGCAGGTAGTCGTTAATATCTGTAACTGTACCCACTGTGGAACGGGGGTTATTGTTACTCTTCTTCTGCTCTATGGCGATAACCGGTGACAGGCCACGCACATAATCCACATTTGGCTTCTTCAACTGCCCAATGCGCCCTTTCGCGTAATTGGAAACAGATTTTAGGAAACGCCGCTGGGCTTCGCCATAAATAATGTCAAAAGCCAGTGATGACTTGCCGGACCCGGAAACGCCGGTGATAACCGTTAGCTTATCCTGGGGTATCTCTACGCTGATATTTTTTAGGTTGTTTTGCTTCGCGCCTATTACTTCAATAGCATTGTCCATATTTTGCTCCTTCTAAACCAGATAATACGATACTTCTTCCACTGTCAGCTTGCTGCGTTTAAACATCCTTGAGGGCAAGGCCGCCCTGCCCACCACACCTTTTCTCACAAGAAAATCCATGTCGCAGTACCCGCACTGTTTATATATTTGCGAAACTGTCTTTATCTCCCCATCCCCCAGGAAGCGCAGTATAGGTTCGCTCCACCATGGCATGTGCAGCGTCAGAAAGTTGTCAATTACGCTAAAAGCGTGACGGACATCTGCTACAGACATGGCCTTGGTACTTGGCACGACATACAGCTCATGCATTAAGGCAGGGTTAAGCTCTTGCGCCCTAAGAATGGACTCCCGCTTTGGCACTTCGCAGTGGGTAAGCAGTTCCATCTCTGCCACAGTAACGCAGCACTGGTGCAAGAAACGCTGGGCATAAAGGGGATTGTCGTATAGGGAAATCCATTTGTCCGCCTTGCGAACGTAGTTTAGCAAGCCTCTCATCCTGCCACGAAAGGAACGGGCCGCGTCGTCACTACCTATCCTTCGCACATCTTCAAAAAATTCCCGTATTGTTTCGTCTTTTGTAAACACAATCTTGCCCATACTTACAAGGCTGTGCATAAACTCGCCGCCCCGCCGCTGCTGATACTCTGTTTTAAACTTTGTAACCTCCGCTATGGAAACGTCAAGGTTAATGCCGTCTTCATCTACACGGATGTATCCAGCCGCAGGGGAACTGCCGTCCCGTACAATTAACTCTATGTCCATATTGCTTTGCTCCCAAACATCGTAATAAGCCAGGCTGCCAAACAGCAGAAGGGCAATTACGTTTGGGTCTTCTTTGATTTGGTTGGTGAAGCTTTCTAACGCGTTGTTGTACCGTTCTTTCTGTGTCATGTTTTTTCTCCTTCGTTTTATTTGAATTGGGGCGTGTTTCCGCTATGTTGCGCAACATCAATCTCAGCACCGCCACCTGAAAAATAAAATTAAAAATGCCCTATTTCTTTTGAGGATTGGCAATTTGCTTTTTTGCCAAACCCCTTTTGAAATAGGGCATTTGTTTATTTTGATTTTGCAATTTTGTTCGTTTAGTGCGTTGTAAACGCGGCGTAAAACTGTAATTTTAGGTGGCCTTCGCTTTCGACGCATAGGTGTCCTCCAAATGTAGTGTGGCTATAACAATACATTACACCAGGCGTGGTTGTCAAGCTATTCTCACCCCCTGATATCAGGGGGTAAACCTACACACTTGGCGTAATGCCATACGCTTTAAACTGATACCCGTCTTTTGGGACCCATGCCCACAACTCGTAATCTACAAACCCGCATTTCCTGTAAAACTCAACTGCACCGCCTACACAAATGTCGTCCGATTTATCTTTACACCGCCGTATTGTCTCTTCAATTAAAAACCTGCCGCACCCTTTGCCATGATACTCGGGCGCGACAAAAATCCAGTCTAAATCCGTTTGCTTCACATCGTTATCGTAGGCAGAAATGCTAATTGCGGCCAAACTGCCCGTGGCTTTGTCTTTGACAAAAAACCAAAGGGACGGGTCAAAGGCCGAATAGGACATCATTTTCTTAATATTTTTATCGTTTAGCCACTCTTTTCCGCCGTTAATTATTTCTGCGGCTTTTGCAAAATGCTGTTGGCTGGTAAAATCGAAATCCACAGCTTCATACAGCGGTGATTTATCATTTTTTGGACGGTAACTAAAGTCGTACCGCAGCCCCCAGGCATACGAGGGGCTAAAGCCCGTTAACTGCCCCTTTACGGAATCGTATAAATGGGCGGGCAAACTAATACAGTCGAAGCTGTTAAGCACATCTGCGGGGATGTGCATTTTATTGTCCGGCGAATGGTAAACCACAAGATGATTGTTGTAGACAGTGTAGCAGCAATCATGCTGCGGCAGGTAAAACGACTCGCCGTTTTCAATTAAATATTTTACCTTCCAATAGGCAAAGACAGCTATGCCCGGTGTTTTGGCAAGGAATAACTGTTTGTATTTTTCTAAAAAATAAGATGCGGATATTTTCATTATTGTCCCACCGTAACCAAATCCCTAAGCCTGTCCAGGGTAGCCTGGCCAATGCGGGATACGTTAATTAATTCATCTACAGAAGAAAACCCCCCGTGGCTTTCCCTAAACTCAATAATATTTGTTGCCAAAACAGGCCCTACACCGGGCAGTGTTTGCAGTTCTGCCACTGTAGCAGTATTTATGTTTATAAGCCCGTCTGTTTGCGCGGAAGATACCCCGGAGCGGGCAGACGCAGTGTCATCGTAAATAAACACATCGGTAATGTCGTCACCAATGGCGGGGATTATAATTTGCATGGCATCCTGCAAAAACGCCGCCAAATTTACCCGCGCCAAGTCTGCATTCTGCGTTTCACCACCGGCCATTTGCAAAACATCATCTACCCTTGCGCCGTAATAAAGGCTGTACACGCCGGGGCTGTTTACTTCGCCCACAATATGTACAACAATTGTTGTGGGTTCTTCCGCAATAGGCTCGGGCGGCATAGGCGGCAGCTCGGCCTCCGGTGCCGTGGGTGCGGGAATATTTTGTGCCGCAGGCATGTAAATAATATCCTCAGCTTGTATTATTCTGCCGCCGGATGTCCCCCGCGAAGCCATAAAAATAATACCCACAACAACTACGCACAGGCCCCCCAAAATTACGTAAATGTTGTCTTTGACAAATTCCAAAAAAATTTTCATTAGTACGCCCCCTAAATTATGTTAATTTGATTCGACTCGCAATCTTGCAATAACAATGTAGCGGTAATCCGTAAGGCCACGGACAGTTTCGCAAGTGGAAAGAATCAAAATACGGTCGCTTTTATCAAGCACAATGTCATTAGTCCAAAGTGACTTTCGCTGCAATTCCAGTATAAATTCGTAAAACGCCTCGTCTGTATGGAAATTTGTTGTCAGGTAGCAAAAATCTATATGGGTACGGAAAAACGAAAAGATATCCCATACCGTTTCTTCGTAAGGGGTGGTAAGCAGAATGTATGTGTGTTCACGGAAGAAATTTTCGTTGTGGAAGTGACGAATGTTGTGAAATTTACTGCCATCAAACATGTTGTGTCCGTAAATTAACGTGTTATGGTCGTTAAGGGCATACAGATCATTCTCGTAATCTAAGAATATTGCCCCGTGGACACTGCGCCGCAAACGGATGTCATGATAAAGATAAAATACATTGTTGCCGGTTTGCACAACAGGGTAAGAAATATTTGTGTCCGGAATTTCTATAAACCCTACAATATCCGGGTTGTCGTAATACTCGCGTAATTGAACAATGCGCGGAAGCAGCACCCTGGGCTGCGGTACATATTCTTCTGTGGGCTCGTGTTCACCTGTAGGCTCCGGTTCGTAAACCGGCGTTGGTACATCCGGTTCCGATGTTGGTGTGAGTGTCGGTGCTTCCGCTGTAGGCTGCGGGCGCGGCTCTCTAACAGCCGTTTCCGGCACCTCCACCATATTGCGGGAAAAATAAAATACAGCCCCTATTACAACCAGGGCAATAAAAAAAAGATATATACAAATTCGCTTAATTTTGTTTGACATTCGCTTTACAGTCCTTTACTTGTGTCAGAAGCTGTTCTCATATGTATAGTACAACGGCGGAAGGGAATATGTCAATTTCCGCAAAAATAAAAAGCATAAAACCGTGAAAACGATAATTCCCTATAGCGATTCAGAGCATTAGGGAATTATCGTTTTCGGGCATTCGACAGCCCCTGGTTACCAATAAAACTACCAGCCGATAGATTCAATCCATAAGCGCATTACCGTAGCTACTTGTGCCCGGGTAACAGCGGCTGTGGGCTGGAAGCGGTTTGCGGGATCGTATGGTAAATCGCGGAACACGCCCTGCATTGTTAATTTATTAACCGCGCTTCTGGCATAGTTGCTTATTTGGTTAAAATCGCTGTAAGTGCGGTCCATTAAAATGTCCAGTGTTTCGCTGCCAAGGGCGTTTTGGTATCTGTATAAAACTGCCGCAAACTGCTCGTTTGTCATTAAATCGCTGGGGGCGAATAAGCCATTATCGTGGCCTGTTACTATTCCGTTGGCAGCAGCCCACATTACGGCGTTGGTATAATACTGGCCCGCCGCAACATCCGGGAACGGGTTAATAAACCCTGTTATGCTAGGCTCGCCGGTAAACCTGTACAACAATGTTACAACCATACCCCGTGTCATTGAGGAATATGGGTCAAATTGGGTAGTTGTTACGCCCATTAACAAGCCACTGGCATGCATTGCCTGAACACCCTTGTAGAACCAGTCGTTGGCACTAACATCCATAAATGTGTTCCTGTATGCTTCAACGGTAAACTCTGCGGTGGCATAAATGTCATCCCTAAAATTAACTTTCATCGCATGGGTGCCTGCCGCCAAAGTATTCAAATAAGATGCTTTTAAGTGGATTGCCGTTGTACCCTCTGCGGTGCCTGCAGTTGCCACAAAATGTGTACCCGCAGTAAGGGCGTTTCCGTCAACTTCTACACTTACAAATGCTGCTACGTGCCGCTCCGCATAATATATCAACGGCATATGGCCAAATTGAATAAATGCGCTTCTGTTGTCTACAAAATTGCCGGGTACAAACGTATAAATTGGCGGCTCTATTGTAATCATTCCGATATCTGTGTCCCGTGTCCATTGGGCTGTTACTTGTGTGTCGCGCCTTACATTATTGAACGGCACATCCCAACCCAGGAAAATATATCCTTCACGGAACACATAGGGTTCTACCGCTGCCCCGCCCATTGGTATTGCTTGCAGCAATGCCCCGCCGCCAACACGTACGCCGCCATTAAGGTTAAATGTTACCCTTGACATTTGAGGTGTAACGGGGGTTGGGGGAGGTGTGTAAACCGGCGGCACAACCGGGGTTACCGGTGTGGGGTCAGGGATGTGGATAGGAGGAACAACGGGAGGTGGGGCAGGCGTGTAAATTGGCGGGGTAACACCAACGTTGTCTGTATCC
>WQTQ01000143.1 GCA_009786175.1 Bacillota bacterium
CCTTCATTATAGATTGTAACGCAGCAAATACCCACAATTTTACCATTTTCCCGCTGTACGATAATTTTATTTTCTTCCAGCCATTCCTTGTACCATTCGGCAGGTGCCCCTTCAAAGCCCCTTGACTGGAGCATACACTTTTTAGGGATTTCCGCCGCTTCTTTGTATTCTTCCGGTTTCAAATAATCTATTTCGCTTATGTCGTTTACAGATATTTTTGTGTTTTTCAAGTCCGCATTCCAAAAATCTACATACTCGCCCCACTCTGTAAAGCCAAGGTTTTCAAGCTGCTTTTTATATTCCTTTGGTACAAAGTACAACTTAAATTCGCCCTGCGTTTTGGATAACGCATCAAGTACCAATTGGAAATTATCTGTGGCAAAGTGAAGCAGTGTGGGCGTTTGACTTTTGTCCTGCAGTAAAGTAAGTTCGTTGGAACTATGCAAAATGTCGGCGTTTTTGCAGTCGTCGTAGTCGATGTATTGCATTGACGAATACTTATGTTTGCGTGCTTTTTCAACCAATTCGTTAAATAAGCTCTGTGTTATCATTTTTTCTCTCCCCATTTTACGGAATTTTCCTGCATTACCGTGCGGATTGTTTCAATTGCGACGGAGTCTATGCCTCCAATGGCGCGCGTTTCCCGCTCACTTTTTGTGGATAGCCTGTTAAGTGTTTTACAGCCGGTTTCCTCGATGGCCTTGCGCGCGGCAGGCTGTAAACGTTCCAGCAAAACGTCAATTAACACCGGAACATGGTATGGCTTTGGCGGAAATTTTTTATCAAATTCTTGTGCATCTTCCATGGTTAACGCGTCGTAAATTGGATCAATGTAGTACTTGCCGCTAATCCCGTCAAAGGCACCGTCATACAGCGGGTATGCCATAAACGGGTCAAAATTCGCGCCGTCGGCAGTTGTAATGCCAAACTCCGCAGCACGCCGAAAGCCCACCCGCGGGTAATAATCCGGGTGTCCGAAGATGAGAACCCCTTTGTAGCCAAGTTCCTTCGCCACTTTAAAAGAGTAGTTCATTAACGCCTTGCCTATTCCCTTACTTTGGTATTGCGGGTGTACAGAAAGGGGCCCAAAAGTAAGTGTTTCGTGTTCCGTGCCGCATTCGCTTACAATTTTACTGACGGTGTAAAGTATATACCCGGCAATTTTTCCGTTCAGTTCGGCAACTAAAGTAAGCTGTGGTACAAAAGAAACTGCACCCCGAAGCCTGTGTACAAGCAATGGTACGTCAGAAGCTTGGGGCTTCGGCTCCCAATTGTTGCACCAGTGGGCGTCCCGGGTTAATTCTTCCACGGTGTAGTGGTCTGTGGGGCGTTCCTGACGGATGTGGATGTAATCCAGCGGCTCTTTTGCACGGGCAAGCCAGTCCTCTTTTGTCAGCTCATATTCTACGGATGACTGCCATTGGCCCAATTGGTCTTGCCACGCTTTTTCAATTTTTTTCGTAATTTTGAAGCCCAGCTTGTTCTCGTAAACATGCTGTGCGCGTTTATTTTCAGCGTTTGTGTCCAACCAGATTTTTTCATAGCCGTAGTATGTGAACAGTGCATCTATGAACATGGAAAGAAGGGTTGTTCCCAGGCCCTTTTCCCGGTAGGAAAAGTCGCATATTTTTATGCCTATTCCGGCTGTGATGCTGTCATTTCTGCCATAACTCATTTCGCCAATTGACTTGCCGTTAACTTCGATTATGTGCAGGCGATCTTCGTCATCGTTGTCCGCAATGTTTTTGCGCACTTCCTCTACCGTTGTGTTAACACCGTTGGGGAAACCTGCGTGGGCCATTACGCGCCCGTCGTTCCACCAGTCGCAAAGCTGCTGTGCATCACTTGTCATCGCGTTGCGTATTGTTAAATTGCCTTTTACTAAGTTCATTGTGTATTCTCCTCGTTTTCAAGTTTCTCAACCAACTGTGCAGATAAAATATCCACATTTTCGTACAACCAGTCCATTAAGGTGTCGCTAAGCCTTGCAATTTGCAGATAATCATCTGATAAGCTGTCATATGGCGGGATAAATTGACAAAAACACAAATAGCGATATGTGAAATACGGCATCATTTTTACATCGTAGCTGCTTAGGCCGGTGTATTTCATATATTCCAGTAGAAACGGCCAAAACCTTGTAATGTCGATTATGCCGGTTTTACAAACCGGGTCTGCATAGGTAAACGCAATCATAACCTCGAAACAAGCGGGCGCATGTCCGCCGCTGTCCCAGTCAATTACAAAAAGCTCCCCATCCCGGAGAATTACCTGGTTAATGTAGTAATCCCCATGGGAATTTACGTGTGTGAGTTTACCCGGGTCGATGTTAAAGGCCGCTACCCGCCGGATGTGCTGTAACCGCCGGTTTAAAGCCGCTGCAAGAGAAAGGTCCCCCGTTTCCTGCGCATGTATAATTTTTTCACCTATGGTTTTTTCGTGATCTTCCACCGGCTGCATTGATGTAAGCCACTTAGGCCAATTGTAGTAGGCCGTGGGCGGTAGTTTGTAATCCTTCAAAACCTTTTGAATTTGCCCCAGAGTTTGCACATATTTTAACATAAGCCAATCCGGTGCTGTGTTTAATGGAAGCTGCTGCCCGTGTATAAATTCCTGCAAGGTGTATTGGTAATATTCGTCGTAAAATGCGTATTTTCCGTCTGTGGTTTGAAAGAATCTGGCAACTTTAATGCCATTGTTGTGAAGATACTCTGCCAGTAAACCGCCGCTTTCCCCATGGCCGTTGTGTCCGGTTCTTTTTAGTACATATTTACTGCACTTGGTGGAAACTAAGTAGGTTACAGACCCGGAATGGTTAACAAGCAGTTCAATTTTTTCCGCTTCAATGCCGAAGTTGTTTTTTACAACATGCATACATGTTTCGTCCATTTGGTCACTCCTTGTACACGTCATTTTTTATCTCGTTAGCCACCCGGTTTAGCACCTATTCCCTTAGTTCGTCATCACTTACGCTATGGGTCCAGTCATCTTCCGTGTCGTATTTTCTTATATCGCTAACCAGCACGGGGATTAAAGCCCTCTTAGCCGCAAATCTTTTTTTGTGGCAACCATGCGAATAAACCCAATATATTCACCGTTATCCCGCTCTAAAATTTCAATGTCTGCCTTGTGCGACTCCATGTCTTGTTGAGTTTTTGCTTCACCAAGCAGCACCTTATCCCAACGGGCCCACAAGCTGCAGCCGTCCGGCAAATAGTCCGCATGTTTAATATCCACAAGCCCGGAACCGTCCCATAGGCTTTTCCACCAGGGTAAGGTTTGCCACGTACACGAACCATCGTCAAACATGCTCATATACTCCGGTTTGCCGCCTGAAATATCCCGCGTATACCCGGGAATAATTATGCCTACCTGCCCACCGGGGCGTAAGAATTGCAGTAAATATTCCAGGTATCCCGTCTCTGCGCCAAAGTAGAAATACGCGTTTACACAGATAATCACGTCAAAATAGCCTTTGGCAAATGGTAAATTTCGGGCATCGGCTTTTATGGGAGTTACCAAGTGCTCAACAGCAAATTTTTTGGCATTACCCCATCTGCTTTCCGGGGAAGTCCACCCTTCCCATTCGTCAAAATCTACCGCGCAAACCCTCACGTTAAATTCGTTCGCAAGGAAAACGCTTGTCATTCCCTTACCACTGCCAAGGTCAAGCACCCGCATACCGGGTTTTAAGTCCATGGATTGTGCTAAAAATTCCGTCATCCACAATGGGTGCGGCCCCATTTGGTTGTCATGTATCCACTGAAAATCATATTTATTTGAGCGGGGAAAATCCTTGTTATATAAAGTGCCTGTCATCTCTTTTTTCCTTTCGTATTTGTCTTGTTTTTGCGTGAATGCATAGTCCGTTGTTTCCATAAAGCTGTCTGCTCCCGCATGTACCCCACTTTGTCGTCTACAAATCGGTTTTCGCGTTTTTGAGTAAGGTATCTTTCCCATTGCTCTTTCAGCAGTGTGCCGTCTTCAATGGCGGCCTTTACGGCACAGCCGGGTTCGGTTTCGTGGCGGCAGTTGGAAAATTTGCAATTTGAAAAAAGTTCCTCTATATCGGAAAATACTGCTTTTATCCCCTCTTCCGCATCGTAAAGCCCAAGTTCGCGCATACCCGGTGTGTCAATTACCATCGCGCCGCCGGGCAGCATAAAAAGCTGCCGGTGAGTGGTGGTATGGCTGCCCTTAGATTCGTCTTCTTTGCGCGTTTCCCGCACTGTCATAATGTCTTCGCCCACAAGGGTATTAAGCAAGCTTGACTTACCGACGCCGGACATGCCCAGGAATACAACGGTTCTGGCCGGTTGAAAGTACTCCCCAAGTGCGTCAAGCCCAAACCCCGTATGGCTGGAAATTGCGTGTACCGGCACGCCGGGCATGGCTTTTTCTACTTCATTAACTTGCGGGGTGAAGTCGTCTACTAAGTCCGCTTTAGTTAAAATTACAACCGGACGGCCACCGCTTCGTTGAGCCTGTGTCAAGTAGCGCATTATCCGGTTTACACGAAAGTCTCGGTTCAAAGATGTGACTATAAAAACATAGTCGAAATTTACCGCTACCAGCTGCTCGTGGATAGTTTTTACATGCCCTACTCCGTGTCCTAAAAAATCTGCCCGGGAGAACTTTGAGTACCGCGGCAATATTTCTGCAATTAGAGAAACGCCTGTTTCATTGTATTGCAGCAATACAAAATCCCCAACGCATGGCAAGTCGTCACGTATTTGGGCATTGTGGTAGAACGAACCTTTTAGCATGGCGGTTACCTCGCCGCGCTCTGTAATAACCGTGTATCGCTCCCGCTGCAGTTCGGTTATCCTGCCGGGGATAAGACCCGCAGTTGGCGGGGTTGTTTCTGTGTAGCCATAATCTTTCAAATTTACAATTGTTGTCATTAAAATCTCCTTTTTAATAGGGCTCTGCCCTCTTGCATCTCACACATTTGCAATGCAAATGTGTTCGCATAAGCTACGCTTCGCGTAACTATTTGAAATTCAGTACAAAAAAAGCCATAGATAAGCAGCCTTTACAAAGCGTGCTTATCCATGGCCGGGGCAATAAAAAATACGACCTGATGTCGTATAAGCCGGGCTCATTATAGGCAATTAAATTGCCACAGAGCAGTTATTCACGAAAGGTTACTAAGGATTGGCATTTTACAGGAATTACAACATTAGCCCTATTGTGTTTGTCCAACACAAATAGAAGCCTGCATATTTCACGAAATGCCCATATGAAGTTTTAAGCGTCACCCACCATTACACTTGTATTTGCACGCACACACTTCATCTCCTTTAGCCTTTCGGCATTTTTTCCCTAAATCTAAGGGTTGTGGCAATTGTAAGCCCGGTTTTGCAAATTTGTCAACAGAAAGTTTAATTATAATCAAATTTTCCTATTTACCTATTTATCTACATATCTGCTTCTTCATCTCCCCAACATTCTCAAAAATATACGTAGGCACATAAGGGCTGTTTGACAAATCCTCTTTTTTTGTCTCGCCGCTTAGTACAAGGGCTGTGTCTATCCCCGCGTTAATACCGCAAGCAATGTCTGTATACAGCCTGTCTCCTACAATTATGGCATCCTCTTTTTGCATTCCCGTCCGGTCCAACGCCCAATAAACCATTTCCGGGTTAGGCTTGCCAAAAAATTTCGGTTCACGTCCTGTGGCGTTTGTCAACATAATGCTTACAGAACCGCAGTCCGGCACATATCCGTATTCCGTTGGGCATACCAAATCCGGGTTTGCGGCAATATAATCCACACCACACCCCAGTAAAATACAGGCATCATCCAATTTCTTAAAAGTTAATTCCGTATCAAAGCCCATAACCAAACAAACAATACCGTCTTCAAGATTATCGGTTATACTTAGCCCTGCCACCGTCAGTTCTTCCCGGAAAGCCGTCGTGCCAAAGGCATATATTTTATTTTTTCTGTGTTTCTCAAGTAAAAATTTGGCCACTACCTGTGTAGGCGTAATGATATCTTGATTGGTGGCATCTATGCCCATGGATGCCAGTTTTTCAACATATCTGCCAACATCTTTTGACGTATTGTTTGTTAGAAAAATATAATTACCGCCACACTTTTTTATGCCTTCAAGAAACACCTTAGTTTCCGGGAATAAATTGTTCCCCAGGTAAAGGGTGCCGTCCATATCAAGTAAAAATAATTTTTTATGTTTAATTTCCCCCACTTTACCCAAGCTCCTTCATTAAAATTAGTTCGTAAGACTCTTCGGTTAAAGCGGACAATGCCTGCGCAAAACCACCAACAGCCACATACCCCAGTTTGTTGTAAAAATGCTGGGCATCTTCATTTTGCTGTGTAGATGTCATTACTTGCTTATGCCCACGGGCTTTCATTTCACCTTCCCAAAATTCTACAAGCTGCCGCCCAACGCCCTTGCCCCTGTATTCCGGAAAAATTTGCAGCATATTCATAAACGGCACCATATCCCAAAACAGGCTGTAACGTAGCCAGCCAATTAACTTATCACCGTCGTAGGCCCCATAAATTTCCCCACGGGATATTTTGTCTTTAATTGCATTTTTGCAAATGTGTTCATGCATCGTAAGTTCGGCAATTTCACTTTCGCCTACCCCCTGATAGCAGGGGGTAAAAATTTTTTGGGGCTGCTCGTCTAAAAGCAGGCCAAATTCTATACGCACTTCTTTTTTCTGCACGTCACTATTCCCATAGCAGCAGGCATCAAACCCGGTTAAGGAAAGGCCGTAGGCAAGGTAAAAATCTATGGCCACCTCGTTACAGGTTTGGGTTTCTAATACTACTGCACGCCGGTTTTCGTCTTTAGCGCGCTTTACGGCAATGTCCATAAGTGCAGTGCCAATGCCCATCCTGTGGTAGGCGTCGTCAATCCAAAGTTCCGTAACCCACAGCCTGTTACACCACTCCTCAATGGCTGTTTCAATTACGGCAACAAGCTTATCACCCTCCACAATTCCCCATGCCTTAATGTCTTCGTTCCAGTGCTGGAATAATTTATCCTTACTGTTGGCCACATAAGGGGTGTCAAAGGGCTTTTTGACAAATGACACATTAAACCCTCCGGGGCCTTGGGTAATTTCCACATCATAATAGTTATGTGCAGTGTACCTAAATTCCAAAACATGGCCCTGCCAGCGTTCCCTGTCCAATGGAATTATTTTGTCAATCATAGGCGCGTCCTCGTTTCATATACAGCAATTTCCTAGAGCATTAAAATAATGTCAATTGTCTGTCTACATATTTCATTTGGTAATGGTGTGTGATGGCTTTCATGTCGTACAGCAAGCCAAGACGTTCGCACTCGACGGTAAAGATATCCCATAACTTTTTGGATCGGGGCGAAGTACAAATGTAATTGTTGCCATACCGTTTGATGTGCTTATCCTTTACATAGGAAAGCCCATGTTTGTCCAGTTGTTCGTAATAATACTCGCGGTTGCCCGTGCGCAATGTCATGCCCATGAAAGTATAGACAAATTTTGCCCCGGCTTCTTTGGCCATGCGTACAATGCTAAGTATGTTTTCCTCCGTGTCCGTTAAGTAAGGCAATACGGGGTTAATCCAAACCCCGCTGAAAATACCCGCTTCTGCCAGGCGGGCAAGGGCTTTGAACCGTTCCGACGTTACGGATACATCCGTTTCTATTTTTTTACAAAGGCCGTCGTCCGCCGCTGTAATGGAAAATTTGGCTATAACCGGGGAAAATCTTTTTATGTCTTGCAATACGTCTGCATCCCGGGCAATTAACGCGGACTTTGTGCAAAGGGATACACCAAAGCCAAAGGCGTTCATTAGTTCCAGGGCGTTGCGTGTCAGTTTTAGTTCCTTTTCCACCGGATTATACGGGTCACTCATTGCCCCGGTGGAAATTACTCCGGTTTTAACTTTGCGGCGTAATTCGTCCCGGATAATTTGCAGGGCGTTTTCTTTGACCTTTACCGTGTCAAAATCTGTATTGCGGTAACACTCGCTGCGGCTGTCGCAATAAATGCAACCGTGGGAACAGCCCCGGTAAATATTCATGTTGTAGCCTACGCCAAACCATGTAGATGCTCCGCTTATGCGGGTTACAATGGTTTTGGCGGGGATTGTGGGTATGTTTTCTATGTTCATAGTCTCACCTGTTTAATATAGTAACAGAGCCCCGCAGGTTAGGCAACTTTCCTATCCTGCAAGGCTCCGGTTGTTTTACGATGTCTTCCACCTTTTTAATGTTGGGAATACTTTCATGATACGCTCCCGGGCAACGTCATCGCTTTCTTCTTCGCTTTTCCACCATGGGATGTTGCTTTCCACAGCTTGCTCCAAGGTTTCCTGACTGGTAAAATCACCGTCTTTGTAGCAATGACAGCAATAATCCCGGTTTTGGCTGCCGTCTTTTTCCTCGCCAAACTTGTCCGGCACGTCCATTGGCATGTAGCATGACTGGCAATGTAATACGTTTTCCATTTGTAGTTCCTCCTGTGAATTTAGTTCGTCGATAAGCAACTCGTCCGTTGTAGTACGGAACAACCGGCTCATGGCAATAATTTTATCAATTTCAGGCAAAGCTTGCCCCAGTTCCCACTTGGAAACCGTCTGGCGGGTAACACTGAGTTTTTCCGCCAAGGCTTCCTGGGAAAGGCCGTTACTGGCCCTGTGTTTTTGTATTTTTGAACCGATTTTCATTCTGCCACCTCCTTTTGAATGGGGCTCTGCCCTCTCGCAAGCTGCGCTTGCTGGCCGGGTGGCCTGGCGCATTCGCGCCACCCAGCTTTGCTGGGTGTATACCTGCGGGAAGCGACAGAGTCGCTTAATAACAATTATATATAACACCGCTTAAAATTAAACCAACTAAACTTGGCAATTTGTCACCCACAGGTTGCGTTTAGCAATGCCCTAAGAGAAAACATAACACAGCCCCGTATACAGGAGAAGTTATCCCCATATACAGGGCTGTGTAAGTAATTTACGCCAATGTGGCGTGGGTTTCTTTTAACTGCTTGATAATTTCAAGCTTCTGCGGGCATTTTTCTTCGCAGATGCCGCATTCAATACACTTGGAAGCGTCCGCGCTCTTTATCCAGCCGCCGCCGCGCATCATTTCTGCGTAGGCTGCCTTCGCGTGTTCTGTAAGGCCATACACCCGGTGGTTGTTCATCATGTTAAACAAGTGCGGGATGTTTATGTCCTGCGGGCAAGGCTTGCAGTAATCGCAGGATGTGCAATAAAGTTTTGCCAACTTTTTGTTTTCTTCCATCATCGCGTTAACGGTAGCCAATTCCTCCGGGGTCAAATAATCTTCCCGGGAAGCAACTTTTGCATTTTCTTCCAGCATGGCAAGTGTACTCATACCGGAAAGGGAAACGTCTACATTCGGGTTTGCCAATACGAAGCGCATTGCCATTTCTGCGGTACTGGCAGGCTTATTTTTCAAAAGCCCCTGAATTACATCACTTGGCGCACCCAAACGGCCACCGGCTACAGGGCCCATTACTACTGTACCCAAGCCTTTTTCTTTGGCATAAGCAATATTATCTTCGTTGGAACGGTCCAGCAAATTGTACTGGATTAAAACAGATTCAAACCTGCCGCTGTCTACAATAGTGCGCAAATTTTCTGCCTTATCATGATAAGAGAAGGAAAGATGCTTGATCATGCCTTGTGCTTTTGCTCTTTCTGCCGCTTGAAGGGGGCCATCAGTCAGCTTTTCCCATTCACGGAAACCTGCCAGGTTTATGCCCCAAAAATGATAAAAGTCGATGTAGTCCACGTCCAGGTTTTTTAAAGAGGACTCCAGGCGTTTCATCCAGTCGTCTGCAGATTGGTTTTCTATGGGGTTTTTAGTGGAAACATACACTTTATCTCTGTACCCTTTTAAAGCCTTGCCTACCGCACCTTCGCTTAATTTGTTACAGTAGTACGGCGCAGAGTCAATATAATTTACACCCAGTTCAAATGCGCGGCGCATTAGAGGAATCGCAAGTTCGTCGTTTATTTTACCGTCAAGCATGGGTAAACGCATTGCGCCAAAACCCAAATTAGACATCTTAATACCGGTTTTGCCAAATTCGTTGTATTTCATTAAATACACCCTTCCTATACATACAGAAATGCCCTAACAATTATGTTAGGGCACCAGTGAACAAGCCGTTAGTTAGCGGCTTTGTTAACCATTTTTGTAAGCCTTGATTTCTTGCGTGCTGCAGTGTTTTTATGATAAACGCCTTTTACAGCAGCTTTATCAATAGCTGCTATAGCCTGTACCAGCAA
>WQTQ01000144.1 GCA_009786175.1 Bacillota bacterium
CGGTCTTGGCCAAGGCTGCTTGTTGCCATTTCCAGCACTTGCGAATATGTCGCGTTTCCAACATGTTCGGAATCCCGCAAAAGATGCCCAAAGGCCGCCACTGCCGCCGCGAATGTAAAGTCGGAAGAATTTTGCGCAAGAATCCGCTCACCGGTAACAGGCAGGGTTATTAGCCGGCTGGTATAGTCGCCGGGCTCGTGGTACCGGACACGGACTTCGAATAAATTGGCATTGGAGTTTGCGTACAACGCTTCTTCAAATATAGTCAGCTCAAACATCAGCGCGATTTCCGAACCTACGCCAATTTCCCCGGCGTCGCGGAAGTCATTATCAAAATCAAGATTATCTATGCGGCGGTTTTCGTAACCAATCAGGCGGTAACTTTCTACCAGCAGCGGGTTAAACTCTACTTGGGCGCGCACGTCTTCGGCTATTACAAACATGTTGGAAATTAGCTCTTCCACAAAGACTTTGTACGCCGCCTGGATTGTGTCCAGGTAGTGGTAGTTGGCATTGCCGTTCCTGGCGATAGTTTCCAGCATATCGTCGCGGAAATTGCCCATGCCAAAGCCAAGGATTGTCATGTGAATGCCACGGCGGCGGTATTCCGCCATCATTTCGTACAACTCGCTTACGGTGGAAACTCCTACGTTAAAGTCGCCGTCTGTGGCCAGGATAATACGGTTGTTCATGTTAGGGCAAAAATTTTGCGTGGCAAGTTGGTAGGCCATGCTTATGCCGGGTCCACCGGCAGTGCTGCCCCGGGCTACAAGGCTGTTTATGGCGTTCATAATATATTCGTGTTGGTTGCCGGGGACGCTGTCCAGCAGAACGCGGGCACAACCGGCGTATGTTACCACAGATACTGTGTCATTTTCGTCCAGTTCCGGCACCAGCAGCCCAAGAGATTGCTGCACAAGAGGAAGCCTGTTGGCCGGGGCCATAGAGCCAGACGTGTCTATAAGAAATGTAAGATTGCTTGCGGGCAGGTCTGTACGGCAGATATCTTTGGCACGGACGCGGACAAATGCCAGGTACTTATCTTCGTTAAACGGTGACGGGCCAATTTCTGTGTAAATGGAGAAAGGTGTGCCTTCGATAAGTGGGGTTACGATGTCAAAGTTGAAGTAGTTTATCATTTCCGCAATGCGGACGGCGTCCGGGTTTGGCCGCAGGCCGTTGTTTATCATGCGGGCAACGTTGCGGTAAGACGCCGTGTCTATTTGCAATGTGAACGAAATGGCGGCTTCAACTTCAGGGCTTGCCCACTGGTTTTCTGTTATTGGCAGATGGGTTTCCAGGTTATAATTACCCCCGGCGCGAAACTCTTCCTCTTGTCCGGCTCTAAGATTTGGCAAGCCATATAATGCAAAATCGTCTGCCACATCCCCGGGTGCTGCTTCCATTTCCGACATAGGGGGCGGAGTAAGAACTGCAGCATCGTTGGCTAAAGGTACGTAGTCGTTAGATACGCGCTGGCCACTTCCGCAGGCGGAAAGTATCAGTAGAATTACAGCGAAAAGCGCGCATATGGATAGTTTTGTCCTTGTCATAAAGATCATCCTTTCTGGTTTCATGTGAGTCTCTTACCCATTTAAACCAGCGTCAAGAAGAAATATTACAGTTTGGTTACATTTTTTTCTGCGCGCTTAAACCCAATTGTGCGCCAGGGTGATTAAATCATTATAATCGTAGGTTGTGGTTAGGGAAAATTGTATGCCATCCAATTGGTAAATCAATACGCTGTGGGTACTTTCTATGCGCATATATGCCCATGTTTCGTTTATAAGCACAGGGAAAAATTCGGAAAAGTCATTTTCTGCCGGGGGTATGATGGCGGTTACAATTACAAGGTTTTGGGCATTGCCTTCCAGGTGAAAAATAACCATATCCCCGTCAAAATCTGTATAAATAATTTGCCAGCCGGGTGGTGGGGGCAAGGAAATTTGGGCCAGAGCACGTCTTTGATTGACAGCAGGTGGTTCTACCGGTACAGCCGCCTCCCATCTGCTAAATTCCCGTTCTTCCTCTGCAATTCCCAGGCCAAATGAGTCGTCAACGGCAACATCAACCGCCAGGTTCCATGAGCCATCAACGGCGGCGTCAGCAGCCGGGTCATCCATACCGTCTTCCATTGGTGCTGCTTCTGCCACCACCGGCGGTGCTGCGGCTTGGGGTGCCGGAAGAGCAGCGGGGGCTTCTGCGCCAGGCATTACACTTTCCGTAGCAAAGTTTGCCGTGCCGTCGGTACCGAAATTTGTTAAAAACTGTGGCAGGAACGCAATGCCCGCAATAACCAGTACCACTATGGACGCGGCAACGCTCATAAACGCGCGCCTGTGGGATTGCCACTTTTGCCTGTGCCGGGCGGCCCGCATCTTGCCGT
Source organism: Bacillota bacterium (assembly GCA_009786175.1). Next base: position 2,387 of record WQTQ01000144.1, read on the forward strand.
CCAGGCCCGGGGTGGGCGCGGGAATAATGGCATCATTATCTTGTTTGTAAATTTCACCGGCTTTTTTTACATATTGCTTCGCCAAATCTTGTAGAAATTTTTCGTTTTTTACGTTTTCGCTTTTCATTCCCGCACCTCCTTTGCCCATTGTAGTAACTTGGTTTTTGCCCTGTGCAGCCGCACGGTTACGTTGTTTTCCGTTATGCCCAGTGCCGTAGCAATTTCCCTATGGGACAAATCGTGGGCGTACTTTAGCAGAAAGACGGCCTTTTGCTCTTCCTTAAGACGGTCTACCAACGCCATTGCCGTGGCGGTATCGTCTTGGGAAGTTATCATCTCTTCCAGGTTAAAGTCGTCCGCCTCGTCGTGTTTTGCCACATCTATTGGGGTTACGCGCTTTTCCCGGTGATACGAATTTATGGCTATATTTTTGACAATGGTTACAAGGTACGATACAGACTGGGGCGAATCCGGGTCGCCAATTTTGTGAAAATGCTTGTACGCCCGCAAAAAGGCTTCACTAACAGCGTCTTCTGCCAGGGCATGGTCTTTTATTATGTCAAAAGCCTTTGCCCACAGAAGCCGCTTATATTTTTCGTAAATATATTCAAATTTGAATTTGTCGCTTTCGGACGCGAAAGTGAGGAGAAGTAGCATATGCCTAATGTCCCTTCCTATATGTAAACCATTTTTTGGGGGAAATATTACAGGTGGTTGCAACCTTATCAATCTTATTTTAGCAGAAAAAAAGAAGAATGTCTCACTGACATGCATTAACCTCCGGTTGAAAACAAATTCAACTTAAATTAAATGCGTCTCCATTGTGGCATTTGCAGATTATGTTATAGTTTTATTTGCCGGCATTAAAATCACAGGAGGGTTACCATGAACCTATGCATTGGAAATAAAATTACGGAATTTCGCAAAGAACAAAGCAAAACACAAGAGCAGCTTGCCAATTATGTAGGCGTTTCGGTTGCGGCGGTAAGTAAATGGGAGACGAAGCAATCTTACCCTGACATTACTCTGCTGCCGTCTATTGCCGACTTTTTTGGAGTGTCTATTGATGCGTTGCTGGGGTACAAGGTTACGGGCTGCAATGAAATACGTGAAAATATTTACAAAAATATTTTTGAGGCAGATATCAATGGCGATTACAAAACAGCCATCCCAATAATCAATGACGCGTTAAACAAGTACCCCAACGATTTTAACCTTTTACGTTCAATGGGGAGTATGTTGAGAATGAGGGCTTGGGAAAGTGAAATGAAGGAGCAAGACTTTAAAGATGCCATTATGTATTATGAAAGGGCCTTGAAATGTGCCGAAAATGAAGATAATAAACTTTGGATGAAGGTTTCCATTAGCCAGACATACGATTCCATGGGTGACACTAAGAAGGCCCTGGACCTTATGCTGGAGATAAATGCGAGCAAGGCTTTTGATGCGGATATAGCCCGTATAAAATATAAATTGGGCGAAAAACAAGATGCAAAAATAGTGCTACAGTCGCAATTATGGGGCATGGCATTTAATTTTTGGGGTATAGCAGGCAGGCTCGCGGTTTGGTTTGCAGATGAAGGGAACCATGAAATGGCTCTTGAAGCGCAAAAATTGCACGCGCAGTTTTTGTCTGCGTTTACTAACGATACCCCAAATTATGCAGATACGCTTTGCGCTTCCAGCTATTCTGCTGTGGCTAAATATTGCAGTGTGCTAAACATGCAAGACGAAATGTGGGAAAATTTAAGCAGGGCTGTGTACCATGCAATACGGTTTGACGAAAACCCATCATATAAAACCCGGTCTATAAAATTTATGGATGGTATGCCGGAGAGAGCCGGTATGGGCAACAATTCGCCTAATTTGGCATGTAATGGCCTATTGATGGAGATTAAACAGGATTTTGCGGAATTTGCATCTAACGAAAAGTTTGTACAGTTACGTAGCCAGCTGGAGTCTGCCAAGCAGACAAAACAGGATGTTGGAGTTTGGGCGTAAATGAAAATCTTACCCCCTGATATCACATTGCCAATATGATATCAGGGGGTAGAAATTTACTTATGCGGCGTATACGTCTTTGCCACATCCACCATCCCGGCGTATTTTCGGGCTTACAGTGTTTATATTTACTTTCTTTTCTATGGTCTATGCACTTTGACGCATCTTTTCTGAAATCCGATATTGCTCTGCAATTGCCACATCTGTAAACTCGGCTGTTTTATCATGATATTTATTAATGATTTCTTTAATTTCGTCAAGTGAGACGCGGAAAAACTCCCTGCGCGTGTTCACCCAATTAAGCTTTCTGTCTTCAAATGCCTTGTGTAACTCTGCTTCTAGTTTGGGTGCATCGTCAGAAAATATCATAGCATGTGTATCAAAATTAAATGGTACAGATGCACTGCCAAGTTCATCAACCCTGTCTTCCGGGTCGAGTCTGCGTGTCATCCCAATTTTATATACATCTTCTCCAAACGCGCCAATATTAGAAACTATATAAACATATCCGGCTTTTTGATTTGCCTGTCGATAGTCCACATCAATTAAGGCCTTGTCTATATCGGCAAGATTGCGCTCAATTTCCGATTGTTTTGCTAGTAGTTCCTCGCGCTCGCTGCCGGTTGCTTTTTCAAGTTGCGTGTGGATTTTTGTTAATGCACTTTGATAATGGGTTTGTTCTTTGTCTAACTTCTTGCGCTGTTCCTCAATTTCTTTCTGCACTTTAGCATCTTCTCGCATTTGAGCGCGCAATTCCTTCTGTTCTTCCTTTTCTTGCTGCTTCTTTTGTTGGTATTCAAGAGCAAGTCGCAATTCATCAATTTTGGCATTATAGTATGGCTGTGTAATGGCAATGCTCATTATTTTTCCCAGCTTGGAAATGGCTTCATAAGATGATGTTATACGTTTTAAAGATGTATCAAAATTATTGTATTTAACCCTGGAAACTATCTCGTCACACTCACTATTAAAGGCACGCAACAACAATTTTTGCATATCTTTAACCATTTTGTTTCCTTGCGACTTGCTACCGTTAACCGTCCAACCCATATTGCCGGTAGCAGCAGTATTGTTTTTTATCAAGTCCTTTTGTTTCGTCCTAATTTTGTTCAATTCTGCCTTGTAGTGGTCGGAGGACACAAAATCATACTGCGGCTTGTACAAGCCAAAGGACTGCAATAACATCTGCTCTTCTAACACAATAATTTCTTTTTGCGCAGCGGCAATTTCCTGTTGCGCTTTCTTTTGTTTGTATTCAAGGATTTCAACCTCTTTTGCAAGGCTAGAAATATACTCTTGCTTTTTTACAACGTCCATTGCACCTATTTCTAACATTTGCGCTTCAATGCTCTTCCTTATTTCCTTATCTCTTACCAAAGATAATATTAGAAGAACTGCGCCTATGATAAATGGTATTACGAGAATCGAAAACATGAATATAATACATAAAAACCATGATTGCAGATACCAAGCTTTTTTATTCATAAGTATTGTCCTTTCCTTTAACAATCTGTATGTCCATACTCTTCAAATGTCAACGCTTTCAGCATCTGTACATCGCTGTATCGTGTCTGCTCATAAATAATATGTATCGTAGAAACAAATTCCAGCGGTACATTCCATTTTTCTGCCATTTCTAAATCAGAAAGATATCCATTTAGAATTGTTCTTTCATCAATAACAATTCAATAGTGGCTTCAAGTTTTGTCATATCGTATCCGCGTTTTATCAACAATCGTCGGTTGCGTCTGAATTGTGTTGTATAATCCGCCCTGAATTTATGCATATTCTTCCTCCGCTTCGTCTTCCGCGTCCATAGCCGCGAACATATCACGAGCATTAGAGAATGACCTCTGCATACGAGTGCCATTGCTGTATTCATCTAAAATTTGTTCGGTTTCTTGTATAGCAGACAGTGTTTCTGCATTTAATCTGGGTTCACGAATTTCAAAAGGAAAGCCACAGGTTTTGATTGACATGTGTAAAAATACATTAATGGCTTCGCTTAAGTTCAGACCAAATTGGGCAAATGTTTCCTCTGCTTTGGCTTTTACTGCCGGGTCAAGACGGATGTTATAGTTTGCGGTTTTCATAAAACATCAACTCCTTTATCAAACTATATGACAAAGTATGTGCAATGTCAATAATTTACTGCCGGATAAATCAGCAGTTTTATTATGAAGATGCATAAAAATGCCTTACCCCCTGATATCACATCGCCAATGTGATATCAGGGGGTAGAAATTTATTTATGCGGTGTGTACGTCTTTGCCACATCCACCATCAATTTAGCCTTTGTAAAATCCGAGCCGGAGGGGTACTCGCAGCCGGTTGCCAGCATGTAGCCCTCACCTTTGCCAAATGTGTCAATTTGTTCTTTGCAGGCGGCAACCCACTCTTCGTCTGTGTTAAGCACAGCCATTGGCGGCGGCACGCAACCGATTAGGGTTATTTTGCTGCCGTATTTTTCTTTGCATTCCGCAAAATCTTTACAGTCGTCGGGCACATGCAAAAACGAAATGGCGCATGGGTTCATAGACTCTATTTGCGCGTCGAAGTAAATTTTTTCGCCGCAGTTGTGAATCATAACCAGGCAGCCGCGTTGGTGGCAGATGTCCGCAAGTTCTTTGGCAAGGCCGCCTTCCATTTCCCGCCACATGTCTTTGGACATAATAGAGCCGGAGGCGAAAAGGGTGTCCAGCATAATGGCGTTAACGCCGGTGTCGATTAGGGCGTTTACGTAATCTTTCAACGTCTCGTTAATTTCACGGGCGGCGGCTTTTACCGCATCCGGGTCGTCATAAATATCCATGTACATATCCTGTTGGTTACGCAGCATAGACAGCACACCCAGCGGCCCAAAAACAAACCCTACAACAGGGAACTCGCCGTTTGCCTTTTCCACAAGCTGCCTGCAAACGTCAATGTGCATCATCATGCGCTTGGACGTTTTATAGTCTACTTTTTTGATTTTTGCGTAATCGTCAATGTCCTTGATTACCGGATTATCATAATCCGGGTGGGGGGCGTCATTTTCATAGAAAACAATGCTCTGCCCCCAGGCGTCGCACTCGATAGACAGGTCTATCAGCGTTACCACACAGTCCAGGTCAAATTCCTTAACGCTTTTGTAAAACGCGCCGACGCAAATGTCGGCGTTTGTACACCATTCTTCATAAGTGGCACCCACCAGCTTTCTTGTTACACCGGCCAAAATTGGGTACACGGGGGTTCTGTCCGCGCCCTGGCGCGTTATTGTTGCTACAACTCTCTCCATTGAATTCATGTTTTCCACCTCGTTTTAGATTCTACATACATTTTATGGCATGTGGAAAACAGAATCTTTTGCAATCTTCTCATTTTTTGCAGAATATTAACAATTAAAATCCACCACCCTGTCAAAAAAAGGTCTGCTGGAATTTCTGTGGCTTATGCAAATTACGGTGCGGGTTGGATATTCACGGAATAAATTATTGAGTATTTTGGACTCAAGTTCTTCATCCATGCTGGAAAATGCTTCGTCAATCAGCATAATTTGTGGCTGGGGCACAAGCATTTGAGCAACCCCTACGCGAGATTTTTCGCCGCCGCTTAGTACTTTATTATTAAGAACGGCATCAGCTTTCGCATCATGCTGGCTCTCCAGCGCGGCTAACTCTACAAGCCGCTGCAGCTCGTCATCGGTTTTATCTGCGCCAAGCAGAATATTGCTGCGCAGGTCAAGGGTTAGAGCGTTTGTATTTTGAAAGGTTATTCCAAAAATTTTCCGCAAAGAAGCAAGGCTTATTTCCCTTATGTTTACGCCGTTAACCAGTACATTGCCTTCGTATTCACGGTTAAGCCCCATAATTACGTTAAAAATGGTTGACTTACCGATACCGCTTTCCCCAAAGAACATCACTTTTTCGCCATTTTTTACTTCAAAATCCGGTACGGTAACAACACGGCCGCCGGGGAATTCCACCTTTACCCCTTCCGTACGAAGGCTTTCAAAGGCTGTTATCTCCAGGCCGTTTTCATCCTCCAGTTCCACATCGTTAAACTCCCGCATTTTGGACAAAAAGGGCCTGCACGCTTTATATTCGATAAGTTGAAAGTGTATTTCCGCAAAACTGCTAAGGAATAGGGGAATATTGATATACAGTACCATAATGCTGCCCGCGTCCCCTGCAAAGTCGGAAGAAAAGCGCATAGCCGCCAAGATAATGATGAGCGGCGCGATAATACGGAGCAGGGTAGTTATACCCGTAAAATAATAGCTGAATACCTCTTCCCGTGTTGTAACGCGTTTAATCTTACGCAATATTGCAACGGAACGCGCCACAAAGAATGAGTATGCCCCTTTAGCCTTTATATTGCTCACATTTTCGAAGGCCTCCTGGGTTACTGTGGCCAGATTGCTGTCACACTCCAGCCTTTCATGTGCCAAATCCCCAAGCTGGTCGCCTACCTTCTTTGTTAATACAAAATAGATTGGAATGGCCACAACGGTAAAAATACCTGCGAGCATATTCAGGCGAAATATTATGATTCCATAAAAAACAAAAACCGTAACGTAGGACACAATGCTCAATACACTGCCCACTAAAAAGCAAACACCCTCGGAAGACTGAAACAGTTTTGTATAAAGTTCTGCACTTGAACGGTTTGTAAAATAGCTGCTTTTTGCCCGTAGCAACCGCGCGATGTAATGCCTCGCCAGCCGCAAAAGTACGTTGTATTGGAAATCGAATTGCAGGTACGAAATAAGCATATTCAGCCCAAACACAAGGGTAAATGCCCCTACTGTAATAAACAGCCTAAAGGCAAAACCGTCAAAATTTTGCGCCAAAAGATAATCGTTAAGCACCTGCATAAGCTGGCTGTTAGCGTACAGCACTAAAAAACCAGTCCCAACCGCTAACACTATGTAGAACAAAAGGGCCAACCTTGTTCCGGTGCCTTTAAGTATAATGCCAAATATTGTTTTCATGTCTATGCCTTTCTATATGCAAGGGCTGTCTCGTTTTCGAAGCTTACAAGACAGCCCTTTGTTTACGCTTTAATCTCTTTTACCCCACCCATGTAGGGCACAAGTACTTCCGGAATTTTTATGCTGCCGTCCGCTTGTTGGAAATTCTCCATAATTGCGGCGGCGGTACGCCCAACGGCCAGGCCGCTTCCGTTTAGGGTGTGGACAAAGGCAGGTTTACCGCCGTCTTCTTTAAAGCGGATGCCCGCCCGGCGGGCCTGGAAGGCCTCAAAGTTGCTGCAGCTTGAAATTTCTACGTATTTTTCATAACTTGGCATCCAAACTTCCAAGTCGTATGTTTTAGCACTGGAAAAGCCCAAGTCACCGGTACAAAGAGTGGAAACCCGGTACGGCAGGCCTAATTTTTGTAAAATATCCTCCGCGTCTGCGGTAAGGCTCTCCAGCTCTTCGTAAGAATTATCCGGGTGGGCGAATTTTACAATTTCCACTTTGTCGAACTGATGCAAACGGATTAGCCCCCGGGTGTCACGCCCTGCGGAACCGGCTTCCTTACGGAAGCTGGCGGAATATGCGCAGTATTTTATGGGCAAGCGCGCGCCGTCCAAAATTTCTTCCCGGTGGATATTGGTTACGGGCACTTCCGCGGTGGAAATCAAGTAGTAATCTGTATCTGTCAAATGGAACATGTCTTCTTCAAATTTGGGGAGCTGCCCCGTGCCTATCAAACTGCGCTTATGGGCGATAAATGGCGGGAAAACTTCTTCGTAGCCGTGGCTGCTGTGCCGGTCCAGCATGAAGTTGATTAACGCCCGCTCCAGCCTTGCGCCAAGGCCGCGGAACATCATAAACCGCGCGCCGGTTATTTTTGCCGCGGCGGCAGGGTCTAAAATGTTAAGTTCTTCGCCCAAATCCCAGTG
>WQTQ01000145.1 GCA_009786175.1 Bacillota bacterium
TTGCAAAGAGGGGTGCCTCTTGACCTGCACGCAGTATACACGACATTGCGTGACATAACCTTACGAAAATGTCCGAAATTCCATTACAATTGTGTTACATGAAAAATAGAGGCTTGCATAGTCCCCGGTTGATTTGAGCAATGTGCTTGATAATATATGGAGTGCCGAGTATAATAAAATCATAGAGGGGGAGCACATTGTTAAAGCGTTTAGTAGCCGTGCTATTCGCAATTCCGCTAACGAGCATAAATGAATTTATTGTAACCACTATTTAATGCTGAAACAGAGGAAGAACTGGAAAAGCTATCACAGAGCGGAGGTGCCGTTATGAGCGAAGCTATTCAAGCATATCACAGTGTTACTGCTACAGATGAGTTTAAAAATTTGGAGTGGATGCGGCGTAAGACTGCCCACGACGAAGCACAGGCTCTTTACAACGCGGAGTTACGTGGGGAACAGCGTTCAGATGCAAAGTGGCAAGCCGTAGCTGCCGAAAATGAAAAATTACGCGCATTGCTTGCTAAATATCAAGGCGAGGACAGTCAAACTTAATGTAAAATTGCAAAAACGGATATCCAAGTATAGGGTATCCGTTTTAATGTTTCTATGAATTTTAAGAAACCCCGTGTGTGAGGTTCTCACTTGTACATAATGGATCATTCTCATTGCTTATCTACTGCCCGGTTAATCTTTGGCTTGTGGTTGGAGTTTTGCAAGCTCTGAGCGTAGACGTTCAATTTCATCATCTTTCTTTGTGTATTGGGCTACACATTATTATGTGTAATAGTTTACACAATATGCGATAAAGTGTCAAAAGGTAGTACACGCGCCACTGTGGCACTTACTATGGGAATTTACTTGCGAATAATTTGTAAAGCATTTTCTTGACTATTGCTTTACATATGTGGCATACTAATGATGAGAAAGAAAACGAAGGAGTGTTTTTTATGGCACAAGCTATGGTTAATTTTCGCATGGACGAGGAATTGAAAAACAATATGGAAAAGGCTTGCAAGGATATGGGCATGAGCATGACAACCGCATTTACAATTTTTGCGACCAAAGTAAGCAAAGAAAGAAGAATACCGTTTGATGTGATGGCAGACCCAGACCCATTTTATTCCGAAACCAATATGAATCGGTTACGTCAGGCCATTACAGATGCAAGAGCAGGCAAAAACATGACCGAACATGAACTAATCGAGGTAGACGATGATTAAACTATGGCATGATTCGGCGTGGGATGATTATATCCGTTGGCAGACCCAAGACAAAAAGACGCTGACAAAAATAAATAAGCTGTTACAGGACATAGAGCGTAACGGTTACAACGGATGACAAACTGGAAATCACTCAATGCGGTACGCACTACCAAGATAAATAGTTGAACACCGTACCAAAGATTGTTCTTAACTTCGCAGCTTGATCATGAATGGAGTTAACAGAAAAAAGGCTGTTGCCAAACTATGAAAATAGTCAGCAACAGCCTTTTTACGTTATTACAGTATAACCTTACGTTCCATAACAGATAATTCCATTCTGTTCAGGCTTTCCAGCCCGCCTGCTTGCCGTGGGCCTTTTATCATATACATGGAGTAAGTTCAAGCATATTGCATAATTTAGCCGCGAATAATCCGTTTTGTATGCATAAATTAAGCCTTATTCTACACAAAAAGGGCTTCCTGCACATGCGGGAAACCCTTTTTTATCTGTGGGTATTACTTAGTTAATGATTTTAACAACAGAGCCTGCGCCAACTGTACGGCCGCCTTCGCGGATAGCGAAACGTGAACCTTCTTCCATAGCAATTGGGGTAATAAGTTCTACTGTCATTTCGATATGGTCGCCCGGTGTACACATTTCAACGCCTTCCGGCAATTTGATTACGCCGGTAACGTCTGTTGTACGGAAGTAGAATTGTGGACGATAGTCGTTGAAGAAAGGCTTATGACGGCCGCCTTCGCTTGCTGACAAAACGTATACTTGAGCGGTGAATAGTGTATGAGCAGAAACGGAACCGGGCTTTGCAAGAACTTGTCCGCGTTCAATTTCTGTACGCTGTACACCACGAAGAAGCAAACCGGCGTTGTCTCCGGCTTCTGCGCTGTCAAGCAGTTTGTGGAACATTTCGATACCTGTAACAACAACTTTACGCTTTTGTTCTGTCAAGCCGATGATTTCAACTTCGTCTTGAACTTTTAAGGTACCACGCTCTACACGGCCTGTAACAACTGTACCGCGGCCTGTGATAGAGAATACGTCTTCAACAGGCATAAGGAACGGTCTTTCGCTGTCGCGCTCCGGTGTTGGCATGAAAGATTCAATTTCTTCAAACAATTCAACAATTTTGTCGCCCCATGTGCCGCTTGTGTCTTGCAAAGCTTCAAATGCGGAACCGCGGATGATTGGTGTATCATCGCCGGGGAATTCATACTTGTCCAACAACTCGCGGATTTCCATGTCTACCAGGTCAAGAAGCTCTTCGTCTTCTACAACGTCGCATTTGTTCATGAAAACTACGATTTTTGGTACGTTTACCTGACGGGCAAGAAGAATATGCTCGCGGGTTTGGCTCATAACACCGTCTGTAGCAGATACTACAAGAATTGCGCCATCCATTTGAGCTGCGCCTGTGATCATGTTTTTAACATAGTCGGCATGGCCCGGGCAGTCTACGTGAGCGTAGTGGCGGCTAGGGGTTTCGTATTCTACGTGAGTTGTAGAAATTGTAATACCTCTGGCTTTTTCTTCGGGAGCTTTGTCAATTTTGTCGAAGTCTACAGCAGAACCAAGCTTATAACGGTCTGACAATGTTTTGGTTATAGCTGCTGTAAGTGTTGTTTTACCATGGTCTACATGACCGATGGTACCGATGTTTACGTGGGGTTTTGTGCGTTCAAATTTTGCTTTACCCATGGGATTTTTTCCTCCTCATATTTTACGCTTTTACGTTTGTAGTTACAGTATAACAATAATTGCTATTTTTGCAATACTAATCATCTCTCCGGCTGCCGGAAGTCAGTTTTTCTTGCACACTTTTTGGTACAGGGTCGTAATGGTCAACTTCCATGGTGTAGGTGCCGCGGCCTTGAGTTTTAGAACGCAAGTCTGTGGCGTAGCCAAACATTTCCGCAAGCGGTACAAAGGAGTGTACAACTTGCGCGTTGCCGCGCGCTTCCATTCCTTCAATTTTACCACGGCGGCTGTTAATGTCGCCAATTACGTCGCCCATATACTCTTCGGGAACGGTCACGTCTACTTTCATGATCGGTTCAAGCAGTGCGGGGTCACTCTTACGCATGGCTTCTTTAAACGCCATAGAACCGGCAATTTTAAATGCCATTTCGGAAGAGTCCACATCGTGGTAGCTGCCGTCGTACAGCGTAGCGCGAACGCCAAGTACTGGGAAACCCGCGATTTGACCGGATTGCATTGCCTCTGCAATACCGTTTTTGATAGCCGGAATATATTCTTTTGGAACAACACCACCCACGATTTTGTCAACAAACTCAAAGGTGTTTTCTTTATCGTTTGCATCCATTGGCTCGAAAATTACTTTACAATGACCATACTGACCACGGCCGCCGGATTGACGTACATATTTGCCTTCAACGTCAACTGTTTTGCGGAATGTTTCGCGGTATGCAACTTGTGGTTTGCCTACGTTTGCTTCTACTTTAAACTCACGCAGCAAACGGTCTACGATAATTTCCAGGTGAAGTTCACCCATGCCGGAAATAATTGTCTGGCCGCTGTCTTCGTCGGTATAAGTTCTAAAAGTTGGGTCTTCTTCGGACAACTTTGCAAGGGCAAGGCCCAGTTTGTCACGGCCGGCTTTTGTCTTAGGCTCTATGGCTTGGGAAATTACCGGCTCCGGGAAGTTCATGGACTCGAGAATTACTTCGTGTTTTTCGTCACAAAGTGTGTCACCGGTTGTGGTATTTTTTAAGCCAACAACGGCGGCAATGTCACCTGCGTAAATTCTGTCAACGTCTTCGCGGTCGTTAGCGTGCATTAGCAATATGCGTCCCATGCGTTCTTTTCTGTCTTTTACAGAGTTGTACACATAAGAACCGGCTTCTAACGTACCGGAGTACACGCGAAAGAATGCTAATTTGCCTACGTACGGGTCATTCATAATTTTGAATGCCAACGCCGAGAAAGGCTCGCTGTCGGAAGATTTTCGTTCTACTTCTTCTTCTGTATCGGGGATTACACCTTTAATTGGGGGAATATCAACCGGTGCAGGCAAGTAGTCTACAACACCGTCCAGTACTTTTTGTACGCCTTTTTTCTTATAGGCAGAACCACAGAATACCGGAATAATTGTTGTTGCGATACAAGCTTTGCGAAGTGCTTTTTTTAGGGCCGGAACGTCAATTTCTTCGCCGCCAAGGTACGCTTCCATCAACTCTTCGTCTGTTTCCGCAATTGCTTCAACCAACACCATACGCGCTTCTTCTGCCTGTGCAAGCATGTGTTCCGGAATGTCGCCTTCGATAATTTTTTCGCCGTTTTCGCCTTCGTAAGTGTAAGATTTCATTTCAAACAGGTCTATCTGACCTTTGAATTCACTTTCTGCACCTAGCGGAAGCTGTACCGGCACTGCATTGTGGCCCAGGCGGTCTTTAATCATTTCGACTACATTCATAAAGTCTGCGCCCAGGATATCCATTTTGTTCACGTATGCAATACGCGGAACGCCGTATTTATCAGCCTGACGCCAAACGGTTTCAGACTGCGGCTCTACGCCGCTTTTGGCGCAAAATACGCCAACCGCGCCGTCAAGTACGCGCAAGCTGCGCTCTACTTCCACGGTAAAGTCTACGTGACCGGGTGTATCGATAATATTTACACGGTGGCCATCCCACTGGGCTGTTGTTGCCGCAGATGTAATGGTTATACCGCGCTCTTGCTCTTGTTCCATCCAGTCCATTGTGGCTGTACCGTCGTGAGTGTCACCAATTTTGTAGTTGCGGCCTGTATAAAACAGGATGCGTTCTGTCAAAGTGGTTTTACCCGCATCAATATGAGCCATTATGCCAATGTTTCTGGTTTTTTCTAGTGGAAAAGCTCTCACTTAAATCTTGCCTCCAAAACTCTAACTACCATTTATAATGGGCGAACGCTTTGTTTGCGTCGGCCATTCTATGCATTTCTTCTTTCCTGCGAACAGCACCGCCGGTATTGTTTGACGCGTCCAGCAATTCGTTGGCCAAACGGTCTATCATATTCTTTTCGCTGCGGTTCCTGGCGAATGTTACCATCCAGCGCAACGCCAATGTTTGACGACGGTCCGGGCGGATATCAATTGGCACTTGATATGTTGCACCGCCAACACGGCGTGCTTTTACTTCAAGTGCAGGCATGATGTTGTTCAGTGCTTCTTCAAAAACATCCATGGCAGGCACGCCTTTTTTTGCTGCGGCCTTTTCGAAAGCACCATAAACGATTTTTTGTGCTACGCCTTTTTTGCCGTCCAGCATAACGCCGTTAATCAGCTTGGTAACAATTTTGCTCCCGTAAAGCGGATCCGGCAAAACAGATCTTTTTCCTACATGTCCTTTTCTTGGCACGAGACTTCCCTCCTTAACTATTTAGATTAGATCATCGGTACTCGTGTTTGTCATAGAACTTTACACGTTTCGCGCCTATACATTTAATATATAAAGCGCATTTGTGCGACTAATTACTATGCTTTTTTGGGCCTTTTTGCCCCGTACTTGGAACGAGCCTGTCTGCGATTTGCTACACCGGCTGTGTCCAGCGTACCGCGTACAATGTGGTAACGCACACCCGGTACGTCACGCACCCTGCCGCCGCGCATAAGCACAACGCTATGCTCTTGTAAATTGTGACCTTCGCCCGGGATGTAGCATGTAGCTTCCATTTGGTTGGAAAGACGTACACGGGCTATTTTCCTAAGGGCTGAGTTAGGTTTTTTGGGTGTGTCTGTAAATACACGGGTACATACACCACGTTTTTGCGGAGAACTTCTTTCAGTTCTTCTGTCTTTAATGGTGTTAAGACCTCTTTGCAGGGCCGGGGACTTAGACTTTGTGGTTTTAGATTTACGCCCCTGCTTTACCAGTTGATTGAACGTAAGCATTTTTCACCTCCTCGGGTATAAATTTAACATAAAATAAGCGGGCAATTGCCCACCAATGTTTCAAACAGGTAAATTATACTTCCGGAATAATGAAAAGTCAAGAAATTAATTCACCCCCTGATATCACATTGGGGGATGAATGTGATATCAGGGGGTAGCAAATATTACTTTTTTGTTGCATTTTTCACATTTTGCGATATAATCAACTTGGAATCCCTTGCAAAGCTGGACAAAAAATTTTACCGGCTGTACATAAGGGTCAACAAATTTACTAGGAGGAAGCAAAATGGCAGACAAGAAATTAAGAGCCGGTATTGTTGGCTGCGGTGGTATAGCCAACGGCAAACACATGCCAAACATGAAAAAAACAGGCAAGTTTGACATCGTAGCGTTTTGTGACATTATCGAAGAAAGGGCAGTAAAAGCCTCCAAGATGTATGGCGCAGACGACGCAAAAGTTTACACAGACTACAAAAAACTTCTGGAAGACAAAACAATCGACGTTGTATACGTACTGACACCAAACAAATCTCACTCATTTATAACCATTGACGCACTAGAGTCCGGCAAGCATGTTATGTGCGAAAAGCCAATGGCCAAAACAGCTAAAGAAGCTAAAGAAATGGTAGAAACCGCAAAAAGAACAGGCAAGCTTCTAACCATTGGTTATAACAACCGTTATAACCCAAGCTGCTTATACATTAAAGAAGCCGCCAAACGCGGCGACCTTGGCGAAATTTATTTCGCAAGAGCTCACGCGCTTCGCCGCCGTGCGGTTCCTACATGGGGCGTATTCTTAAATGAAGAAGAGCAAGGCGGCGGCCCGCTGATTGATATTGGCACCCACGCGCTAGACATGACTCTTTGGTTTATGGACAACTACAAGCCAAAATCCGTAATGGGTAATGTGTATCACAAATTAAACCATAACGGTGTATGCGGCAATGCGTTTGGCCCATGGAACCCGGAAGAATTTACTGTAGAAGACTCTGCGTTCGGCTTTATAACAATGGAAAACGGTGCAACCATTTCCATAGACTCCAGCTGGGCACTTAACATGGTAGACGCAGTTGAAGCACGCGCTACCCTTTGCGGAACAAAAGGCGGCGCAGACATGCACAACGGCAGCGCACGCATTAACGGCGACGAGTTTGGCAAACTTTACGAAAAAAGCCCAAGACTTGGCGCAGGCGGCGTAGCATTCTACGACGGCGCAGGTGACGATCCTAACGTAATGGAACAAATGGTATTCTACAACGCCATTACACAGGGCACACCGCTTGTAATTTTACCGGAGCAGGCCTATGTTGTAACACAGTTGCTGGAAGCTATCTATGAATCTGCCAGAACAGGCAAACTGGTAACATTTGAATAGAATGAATTAACGGGGGCTGTCTCGTCGAGACGCCCCTTTTTTGTTTGGTTTTTATTGTAAAACTGATTTGTTTGTGATAGACTTATTTTGTTACCAACTGTTACAATCTATTTAAGGAGTTGTCATGGTTATGCGGATACATAAGTTTCAAATTAAAACCGTTGTTGCATTCATGTTAGTATTGTGCTTAACCATGCCTTTCTTTTCTTCTGCTGCCACAGTTGTTATTATGGCTGCCCATACACATATTTGTTACAGTGACGAACACAAGGATGCTTGCGTAGATGCCAGAGAGTGCTGTGCGATATGTATAAATTTATATGAAACGAAATACCGCTTCAAAAATCGCTATTGCAATACAACAGATAAATTTCTTTTAACGCTTGTGCCATCCTTGGTAAGTTCATTTTCTGAGCTTACGTATTTTTGTACAAATGCCACAACACTCATATCCTTAAAAGTGCGCCTTAATAACTAAAATTATATTGTGAGTTTCCAAATTACAGACCACATTTAATTTAATTATAAAGGAGCAATTTAAAGTGAAAAAATATATTCTGCTTTTGTTACTTGCAATTATGGCAAGTCTTGTTTTTGTAGGGTGCAGCAACGACAATTATTCCACCAACTGGCTTAGTCCAATGATTTCTATTGAAAAAGGCACCCATGTAATTTCATTATGGAACAGCGCGTACGACTTGCGCCGCAACGAAACATTCGAATTTGTTTTTAGACAGGGCGAAGGCCTGAACGACATAGAAATTACCCCTGCCGCGCTTATTGCAGGAGGAGCAGTTCCTGCTACATTGCGTGTTAATTATGGCGGCAATAATGAGTACATGGTACGGCTGGTTGCATTTGCGTACAGCTTTTTCGACCATGGCCGTCCTACAAGAATAGCTGCTCACATGGCCGAACCAAACCCGCAAGAAATCATGGTTCTATGGCAAAACCCCGAAAATGGGCACTGGTTTAATCTTGTTCAAAACGGTATCGGCCATGCCGTAACACTTGGCGAAAACCACAATGATCTTGTAAGCCTGCGGAACGGTAACCCTGTGTATACATTTTTGCTCAACAATGAAACAGTGGGGCAAATATCCGAAATGAATGTTTTCATAGTGGCAACAGCCGCCCCCACACGGGAAGACGATTATGACAGAAGCGGCTATTCAATATTATTTACATTGGAACTACCGGACATAGACAACCACTTTCATAGTTGGGAGATTTTAGCGGCTTGCGGAACAATGTTTGTAGTAGGTGACTAACCGTGCAAAAATATAAAAGGATTTTAATCATCATTGCTTTTGCGGCAAGCTTATTGCTTGCCGCTTGTAGCAATGGAAATTTGCGAAACACCACAAATTCAGATAATATTGTAGTAACTATTTTCCCGCTGTACGATTGGACAAGAGTAATTTTAGGGAGCAATCCCGGCGGGCTTAGTCTAAGATACCTGCTTGAAAGCGGAGTTGACCTGCACAATTATACTCCCTCAATCCAAGATATAGCATCTATTAGTTCCTGTGACTTGTTTTTGTGGGTTGGCGGAAAATCTGATGATTGGGTTTTAAACGCCATGGCTAACCCGCAGAATGAGAACCGCCGGAATGTGCCAATAATGCGTCTGCTTACTATCCACGAAACGCAAGTGTTTCCGCTGGAGGGCGTAATACCGGGGGAAGTTGGCGGCGAAAACTGCTGTGGCGGCATGACACATGACGAACACGTATGGCTGTCTTTGCCTTTTGCTATGCGGTTTGTAGAGCGTATTGCAGAGGAGATTGCCGCAATAGACCCGGAAAATGCCGGTTACTACATTGCCAATGCTGCAGCATACATTACAGAGCTTGACGAGTTACACCACCAGTTTGTAGAAATGGTTGAAAACGCACCGCGTGACACCATTTTAGTCGTGGATAGGTTTCCATTTCTATATCTGACAGTAGATTTGGGCTTAAACTTTTTTTCTGCATTCGACGGATGCTTTGCCGCAACAGAAATTAGTTTACAAAGGCAAGCCGAACTTGCAAATGCCGTAAACAATCTTGGCTTAGACGTGATTATAATTATTGATAACCAAGGGGTGGCCGATTCCGTTGCAAGTGCTGCCGGACGTGATGTGCAAATTATATCGTTGCAAGATTTTCAATCGGTAAGCAGTTACCATATAGAACAAGGGTTGACATACCTTAGCGGTATGCGCCAAAATCTTGAATCATTGAGGTTGGCATTAAGATGAGTAGAAAAACACTCTTAGAAGCAGCCGACCTTTGTATCGGCTATGATGGAAAAGCAATTTTAAATGACATTAATTTTACTGTAAAAAATGGCTCTTACCTGTGCATTGTCGGCGAAAACGGTGCCGGTAAAAGTACACTGCTAAAAACTATATCCGGGCTTTTAAAGCCTGTTTTCGGCACGGTACATTTTAGCTGTACACGGCGGGAAATAGGCTATTTGCCCCAACAAACTGCTATTCAACAAGACTTTCCTGCTTCTGCAATAGAAATAGTATCTTCCGGTGCGTTAAGCAGAGGGGCATGGTACAGGCCGTTTTACAACAAGGACGAGAAAGAGCGAATTGCTTGGGCGTGTGAGAAGACAGGGGTTACTGCATTTGCAAACCAATGCTTCCGCGAACTTTCCGGCGGGCAGCAACGGCGTGTTTTATTGGCACGGGCACTGGTTACGGCCAAAAATGCCGTAATTTTAGACGAGCCGACGGCAGGGCTTGACCCGGAAGCTATGAAAGACTTTTATGAACTTTTGGCGAAACTTAACAAAGA
>WQTQ01000146.1 GCA_009786175.1 Bacillota bacterium
GGGTTTAGCCCCGGGGAGAGTTTTACTAAAATTTCTGCTGCTTCATCCCATTCCATGTAACGGTAGCCCACAGATTCAATTGCTTCCCGCCCCAAAAGCGGGGCCGCGTATGTGACGGTAAACCGCCCGTCTGTAGAGCCGTGTATCAAGTGGGCCGCGGCGGACAGGCTGCTGTTAAGATCCGGTTCGGTTTTGCTTAGCCGCACAATGTTGTCTAGGCCGGAATAGCCGTATTTGCGGATTAGCCTGTCATTTTGCGGGTCTTCCCCAAACATTTTTACCCCCGGCGCGATTATAAGCAGGTTGCCGCCGTCTGCCATTGCCATGCGTGTGCGATATACGGCCTTGTTGCCCAGCCATGTGGAATGGAACTCGCTTTCGTCCAAATACACCACGCAATTTTGGATGGGGGTACCTACATATGTTATGTTTAGCCGTTGGCTTAACGCCGCCGCCCGCAGGAAAATTTCCCGTTCTTTGCCGATATACAGCCCCATAACTTGCCCCATGTCCGTAACGGTTAGTACATATTCTAGTGGCAGCTTGCTTATGAAGTGTTCCTGTGCGTAGTCGAACAACCGCCGCACGGGGGTGTCAACTTTGCCCAGGATTTTTTCAATGCCGTAAAACGCTCCCAGCACATGGGACGCGTTAATAAACTTGCTGCCACCGCACCCTACCACGATGTTTTTCGTATAGTTGGCAATGCCCACTACCTCGTGAGGGGCCACTTGGCCAATAGAAATTAGCAAGTCGTAAGATGTGTCTGCCAAATAATCGGACACTTGTACGGGAATTGCTTCGCTTAGTATGCCCTCAGAAATTTCTGCAACGATATTTTGCGGGATTTCCCCCAGGGTGGTTACACCGTCCCGCCAACGATGGACCAAAAACCGATCCTCCGGTATGTCGCCGAAGAAGGATAGCTGTTCCGTCCTGGCCATGGGTTTGTGGGTACCAAGGGCAGGCAAAATGTCTACGTGCGCGCCTTGGGCCGTTAAAATTTCATAGTACAGCCCGGTAATTATGCCGCCGCCGGAGTGGGTTCGCGTTATGTCCGGCGGGATTAAAAGGACTTTGCGCAGGCTGCGGTTTTGGCAGTGTTTCGTTAGGGCTTTGCGGATATGTTCGGTGTTTAGGTGCTGCTCTAGTATAATTGGCTGCATTTTTTTCTCCAAATTTGTGTCACTTAGGTTGGTGAAGTATACCTATGAATTGCCCCAATTATAACCAATGCAGGCAGGCTAAGCAATAACTGGTTTGACGCAACGGGTTTTCCGGGTCTATAAACATCACCCACTCTTGACAGTATAAAGATAGATCGTATCTATCATATGCTGGTATGAGGTTAATAGAAGTTGCCTTAAGACGTGAAGTAATTTCAAAGCTAAACAAATTAGACGGGCTGAAGCTTACTATGCAAACGCCATTAACTGTCATATTGTTAATATAATGCAAAAATTCATTGTGTAAACTTCTTACATTTAGTACACTGTATTATAATAAATGTAATATTTAAAGGAGTGGTCAACAATGTATACATATACACCGCATGAAGTAAAAGCTCCTGATAACGTAAATAAAGTTTTTGATACTGCTTTTGCCCGGCCAAATCAATTACTTAGTCAACATTTATACAATGTTTCTTCCCTTGCTGCACACTTTGGAAAAAAGTGTGGTATTGGAGAAATTATGCGCCTTGCCGGTTTTCTCCATGACTTGGGTAAAATTTCAGAAGAGTTCCAAGCTAAGCTAAGCGGAAGCAATAACCAAGTACCCCATAGTATTTTTGGTGCAAAGCGAATTTATGAAGACACAAAGGAGATACGTTTTGTACCTGAAATTTTGGCAAATGCAATTACTGCACATCATGGAAAATTGTATGACAATCTTTCGCCAGAGGGCGACATTCCATTATTATGTATGCTGGCAGATGTGCCGCTATTTCCTTGTGCGCCTAATAGCCCACCAGTGGACTTGAGTCAATTGAGTGTTGAGTTTGACGCTGTGGTTAGAAAGGTACACAGTGAGGATGTGCCTTTTACGTTTTCTATGCTTGCAAAGTTGGTGTATTCATGTTTGGTTGACGTGGATCGATTGGATGCCTATAGACACGAGAACAATATAGAGGACACTCCGCAGGCAGACTGGGACAACATGCTTGCTAACTTAACAAATCATCTTGCGAAATTCGCTACGGATTCCGAAATTGCACTTTTCCGAAAAAAAATATCTGATGGATGTAACGAAGCGGGTTTACGTGATCGCGGAGTATACAAACTGGAAGTCCCAACTGGCGGAGGCAAGACACTTGCAAGTTTACGTTTTGCTCTAACTCATGCAAAAAAGCATAAGTTGGACAGGATTATTTTTGTAATCCCATATCTGTCTATATTGAGCCAGACCGCTGATGTAATACGCAAAGCCTTGAAGGCAGACGAAGCAACTGTTTTAGAGCATCATTCAGGCTTTTTATCGGATGAAAAAAAGGAAATTCCACAATATTATAATCTACAAACAGACCGCTGGGACGCACCAATCATCTTAACTACACAAGTACAATTTCTGGAAAGTGTGTTTTCCGCAAAAGGCAGTGACCTACGTAAGTTGCATAATATGGCAAATAGTGTGATAATTTTTGACGAAGCCCAAAGCCTACCGGTAAAATGTGTTCATTTATTTAATGGTGCAATCAATTTTTTGAATCGCGTATGTGAGACTACAGTTTTGCTTTGTACTGCCACTCAACCGCTTCTAAATAATGTGTGCCGCCCACTTAGATTTTCTGAAAATCCTGCCATTGTCGAATGCGGAGAATTATCTAAGCGTACGAAAATAATAAACACTATAAAACAAAGCGGATACACCTATTCCGAGCTTGCCGCTTTCGTAATGGACAAGCATAAATTATCTACCCTTGTGATTGTAAACACAAAAGCCGCCGCAAAATCTTTATATGAAGAATTGAAAGCAACGGGAGTATTGGTATTGCACTTAAGTACAAATATGTGCGCCGCTCACAGAGATGGTGTAATTGCCGAATTGCATCGTATGCTGGAAGCAAAAGAGCCTGTCATATGCATATCTACACAGCTTATAGAGGCTGGCGTGGATATTTCGTTGGAATGTGTCATTCGGGATGTTGCCGGACTGGATAGCATTTTTCAGGCGGCGGGGCGTTGTAATCGCCATGGAGAATTTGGTAAAGTTCAAGACGTATTTGTGGTTAATATTGCGGGAGAGAATCTTGACAAATTGCCTGATATAAAAAAAGGGGCGGAGATAACCAAACGGCTTTTTGATGAAGGCCGCGGCGATGATATAAATGCGTACTACGAATATTATTTTTATGTGCGTCGTAGAATTATGGATTACCCAACATCGGATGATGGAAATATCTACGATTTGTTAGCTACAAATGTCCAGGGACGCATTGCATACAAAAACCGCAGAAGTAAAATGGGCGTACCAAACATGTTATCAGCAATACGCTCAGCGTCAGATGCATTTTATGTTATTGATCGTGGACGTACAGATGTTGTCGTACCCTATGGTGACGCATTGCAACTTGTAAAGCAATATTGTGATTCTTATTGCCCAAGTGAGAAACGTAAGTTAATGCGTTTACTGGGAAAATACAGTGTTTCGCTATATAAGTATCAGATAGATGATTTGAGAAAGTCAAATGCATTATATCCACAAGAAGAGTTAACTGTGCTGGCAAATGGATTCTATGATAAAGTACGTGGTGTGGATCTGGATGGTCAGCACGATTTCTTATTCCTGTAAAGTGCTTAACAAATTGAAGAAAATGAGGTGATAAAATGAAGTTGAAACGCAATGGGGTTGAATTCAAAGTTTATGGCAGGTACGCCTTGTTTTCAGACCCTATTACACGTCCAGGTGGTGAAAAATTTAGCTATCAGGTGCCGACCTACCAGGCGTTGAAAGGCATTCTGGAAAGCGTCTATTGGAAGCCTACATTTATATGGCATATAGATGCGGTGCGAGTTATAAAGCGTATCCAAACAGAAAGCCGTGGCATACGTCCTGTAAAAATGAGCGGCGGCAATGATTTGGCGTATTACACCTATCTGCGCGATGTAGAGTATCAGGTTATGGCGCACTTTGAATGGAACCCGTACCGTCCAGAGCTATTCCATGATCAAGACGAACATAAACATCATAACATTGCCAAGCGGGCAATAAAGCAAGGTGGGCGACGAGATATATTCCTTGGAACGCGAGAATGCCAAGCATATGTAGAGCCATGTGTGTTTGGCGAGGATAAAGGATTTTATGATGATTATGGCTGCTTAGATTTTGGGCTAATGTTCCATGGCTTCGATTATCCGGACGAAACAGCCAAAAATGAGCTTGCCGTGAGAATTTGGAGACAGTCCATGGATAATGGGGTGATTGTATTTGATTCTTCGGCAGATATACAACTACGCCGTGTAGTACGTGAGTATGGGGATAAATACGAATTTAAGCGATTTGAGGAAGGGGTGAATTTTACAAGTGAGCTGGTTTGGTAATTTGACGGAAGCCTACGACAGAGTTGTGGATATAGTGGGCATTCCTGATGAAAAGGTAAATGTATTACTCCCGTTATATCACATGATGGCAAAAACAGATGTTTGCATTGCCATAGATGCTAGTGGTAAGTTTCTGCGTGCTGATAGTTATCCATTAGATATATGTATTCCATGCACTGAAAACTCATCTACCAGAACTGGTAGCATTGAGCCACATCCGTTACATGAGCAGCTTATTTACTTGGCGTTTGACAAGAAAAAACTTGAGACATACCTTTCTCGGCTAAGGGAGTGGAGCGATTATCACCCAAAAGTTAAGGCTGTATATGAGTACGTCGCAAGCGGCTCTATACTTGAGGACTTGCAAAATAGTGAAATTCCTCTTGACGTGAACCTGTTTGATGAAAATGGCGCCCAAAAGTCAGAGCAAACTATAAAAAAAGAACAGGAAAAAATCAATAAAATATTCATTCGTTTTCGTGTGGAGATACTTGGAGATTTGACTCCAAACCTATGGGAGGATAAAACAGTATGGGATGCGTGGCAGAGGCATTATCAAAATCTGGATAAAAAAGAAGAGACTATGTGTTATGTTACAGGCAAAATATTGCCACCAACGGTCAAACATCCCAAAGGAACTAACATGAATGCATATGGTGCAAAACTGGTAAGTTGCAACGACGAAACAAATTACACATACAAAGGCCGTTTCAAAAAATCTGACCAACCAAATGCCATAAGCATGGTAGCCAGCCAAAAAGCCCATGCTATGTTGAAATATCTGGTAGCAAAACATGGTCATAAATGCGACACTCAAGTTATTGTAGCATGGGCGACAGACAATGGTGACGAGCAACTTGACCCTTTTGCCAGTACCCTTAGCGCGTATGGTTCAGTAATGAAAAACGAAGAGGATATAATCCAGGAGGCGCATGGAGAATTATCCATTGAGTACGCAAAAAACTTGCGCCGTGCATTGTCGGGGATGGGTAATGCCAGATCCTTAACAAATACCTCCCGCCGTGTTGCCGTAATGGCAATGGATGCGGCAACTACGGGGCGCATGAGTATCACTTTCTATCAAAACCTGCCCCAAAATGAGTATATAGAGAGGGTACTTGCGTGGCACGAATCCTGTAGTTGGTGGGTTCGCCATGATGGGCAGGACTATGTTTCCACTCCCAGCGCAAACCGTATTATTGCGGCGGTATATGGTGAACCTAAAGGCGAGGGTTATAAGAAAATCCAGAAACAGGCGAGAGAGCGATTGTTGCATCATATCGTATGTGGCCAGCCATTAGATCGTGGCTGGATATCATCTGCCGTTGCTCGTGTAAGTCAGCCATTTTCCTACAACAAGCAGGATGGTGGCTGGGATATTGGAAAGTGGAGTTCAGCACTTGGTGTTACATGTGCCGTTGTGCGCAAGTATTATAAAAAGGAGGAGTTTGATTTGGAACTTGACAAAACCTGTATAGACAGGGGATATCTGTATGGGAGGTTACTAGCTATTGCAGACAGATTGGAAAGTCATGCGCGTTTCTTGCAAGAGGGCAGAATTGGCGGTACAGATAAGCGTCCGACCAATGCAGTGCGGTATATGTCTGCATTCGCGTCAAAGCCTTTGCGCACATGGAAGCTTATTTTTGACCAGTTAAACCCGTATATTCAGCGATTAAATGGTGCTGAATGGTATCAGCAGCAAATTGATGAAGTTATGAGTCTGTTTGAAGCAAATGCTTTGGATGACAGACCACTAGACGGGAAATATTTGCTGGGTTACTCCCTGCAACGCAGAGCATTTAAAAATGACAATCGAAATCAGGAGGATGAAAACAATGAGCCTAACGAAGAAAATTGATTTTGCAATTATCATAAGCGTAAACCATGCTAACCCAAATGGTGACCCGCTAAACGGAAATCGCCCTCGCACAAACTATGACGGTTATGGCGAAATATCTGATGTATGTATAAAGCGGAAAATCCGTAATCGCCTTATGGATAACGGTGAAGCAATTCTTGTGCAATCCGATGATTATCGTGCCAAAGGTGATGAATACCGCAGTATTAAGGACAGGTATGACAGTTTAGCAAAAGTCTGGCCAAAGACGAAGGATAGTGAAGCCCGTGCTGCTTCTGCCTGCCAGGCCTGGTTTGATGTTCGGGCATTTGGACAGGTATTGGCAGGGGTTGACGATACAAATGCGTCCATTGCCATTAGAGGCCCAGTAAGCATACAAAGTGCGTTTTCCCTCGAACCGGTGGATGTTTCCAGTGTGCAAATAACAAAGAGTGTGAACCTTACTACTAATAATAAAAAAGATCCTTCACAAAAGTCAGGCGATACTATGGGTATGAAACACCGTATAGAACACGGCATATACGTCACTTACGGCAGCATCAACCGCCAGTTGGCAGAGAAAACAGGCTTTTCTGATAATGATGCGGAAATTCTCAAAACTGCAATGTTAAAACTATTTGAAAATGATGAATCTTCCGCGCGTCCTGCTGGAAGTATGGAAGTGCTGAAAGTGATTTGGTGGACACATGTAAATTGTGTGCAGTCATCCGCAAAAGTTCATCGTAGTTTAGAAGTTAACACAAACGGTACGTACACACTTACTCCGGTAGAAGGTGTTGAGGTGCAAGAGTTAGATGCCATATGATGACCAGGATTTTCTTAATATTTCAGGCATTCAACATTTTACGTTTTGCCGTCGCCGTTGGGCATTGATTTTTATCGAATGCATATGGGCTGATAATGAATTTACCACAGGTGGTACGTTGATGCACGCTCGTGTCCATGATCCGCTAATCACAGAAAAGCGGGGCGATTTGCTTACATCGCGGGACATGCCGGTTTTTTCATATAATTTGGGGATTACAGGCAAATGCGATGCTGTGGAATTTCGTCAAGATGATTTGGGCGTAACTATATTTGGCCGAGATGGTAAGTGGTTGCCATGTCCGGTTGAATACAAGCATGGACGCCCTCAAAAAAATGATTCTGACAGACTACAATTATGTGCCCAGGCCATATGTTTGGAAGAGATGCTAAATTGTCCAACCATAGATGTGGCTTATATTTACTATGGTGAAACTAAACGCCGAGAAGCTGTCTTGTTAAACACAGAATTGAGAGAGCGAGTTGTTGATACCTTTGCAGAGATGCGAGGATATTATCAACGAGGATATACTCCACGAGTAAAACTTAAAAAGGCGTGTGTTTCCTGCTCTCTTAAAGATGATTGTTTACCCAAACTACCTGTCGGCAGCGTAAGGGAGTATATAGATGAAAAAATTACTTAACACTTTTTACGTCACCATGCCCGATGTGTATTTGTCTTTGGATGGCGAAAATATTGTAGTCAAGCAAGATAACATTGAATTGCGCCGTGTGCCTCTGCACAATTTGGAGAGTATCGTGACGTTTGGTCGCCAAGGCGCGAGCCCGGCACTCATGAGAAAATGCGCACAAATAGGCATATCCTTGGCATTTATGACAGAGAATGGGCGGTTTCAGGCAAGTATTTTTGGCGAAGAGCGAGGAAATGTGCTGCTTCGCAGAACTCAATATCGTTATGCGGACGATGAAACCAAGTGTGTGGAAATCGCACGAAATATTCTGGTGGGGAAATTGCATAACAGCCGATGGGTATTAGAGCGTACTGTACGTGACCACGCCATGCGTGTAGATGTAGAAAAAATCAAATGTGTAGCGAGATCTATAGCAGATACTGCTGTCTTGGTCCGTAATGCTCAAACAGCAGGTGAACTATTTGGTCTGGAAGGCGAAGCTGCAAGCCAGTATTTTTCTGTATTCGATCAAATGATATTGACGAATAAAGAAGATTTTTTCTTTAGGGGGCGATCACGTAGGCCACCGCTTGATAATGTGAACACGCTTCTTTCATTTGTGTATACATTACTAGCAAACGATATTGCCGCCGCGCTTTCTGGGGTTGGACTTGATCCATTTGTAGGGTTTTTGCACAGAGACAGACCGGGCCGACGTTCCCTTGCTTTGGATTTAATGGAGGAGTTGCGTGCGCCACTTGCAGATCGTTTTGTGCTTAAACTGATAAATATGCGACAGCTTGCACCCAGTGATTTTATCCGAAAAGAAAGTGGTGGGGTAATCTTGCTTGATGATGCGCGTAAGACTTTGTTGGCAGCATGGCAAAATCGCAAACAAGAAACACTGGAACATCCATTTTTAAAAGAAAAAATACAATGGGGGATTGTACCTCATGCACAGGCGTTATTACTCGCACGTTTTCTACGTGGGGATTTGGATGAGTATCCTCCATTTTTATGGAAGTAGGTGATTGAAATGTTAGTGTTAGTTACCTATGATGTAAATACAGAAACACCTGCCGGGCGAAAGCGTTTACGCCAAGTAGCAAAAGCTTGTCAAGACTACGGACAAAGAGTGCAAAATTCCGTCTTTGAGTGCAATGTAGATGCAGGGCAATTGCTCAAAGTTAAAGATAGGCTTGTTAAATTAATTAATCTACAAACGGATAGTTTACGTTTCTATGTAATGAATAATGATAGAGGGCAGGTAGACCATTATGGAATTAAGCCTTCTTTTAGTGTGACGGATCCACTTATTTTGTAAAAAAGACGAAGGTATTGTATGCCGCTATGCTGGTGCGAACAATAAGCGATCATGCTTATGTACGTAGATTCGCACTCTGCACTTTGTCGATTTTTTACAAAATAAAGCAATATATTGTGTAGATTGCAGGTCTGTTTTTATTGTGCCAAATTGTTTTATGTCGCATCTTTACAGATTGTCAAAGATGTGTGGATTTAACGTTAGTAGTTTTTGCTGTCGCGCCCCTCGTGGGCGCGTGGATTGAAATACATCCCTGGGCAAAACCGGGAAACGGACGAGCAGGTCGCGCCCCTCGTGGGCGCGTGGATTGAAATTACCTTAGGCATAGATGATGAAGAAATGGCGCAGGTCGCGCCCCTCGTGGGCGCGTGGATTGAAATACAGTGGGGTCTATTATGTTATTTACTATCTCGGTCGCGCCCCTCGTGGGCGCGTGGATTGAAATACATGGATGCACACGACACCGCACCGGAAATGATGGTCGCGCCCCTCGTGGGCGCGTGGATTGAAATCAAATGGCGATATCAGTGCATTCAGGTGGAAACCGTCGCGCCCCTCGTGGGCGCGTGGATTGAAATGCGCGTAAAGCCATTGAGCGGATTAATACCGCAGTCGCGCCCCTCGTGGGCGCGTGGATTGAAATATACTCAACAGCAATTTCCGTACTGTTTTCCATGGTCGCGCCCCTCGTGGGCGCGTGGATTGAAATTCCTTGCGGCCCCTGGATATTCGCATTGGTATTGTGTCGCGCCCCTCGTGGGCGCGTGGATTGAAATACCCCTAAACAACCACCTGTCTTTCATATAAATCGTCGCGCCCCTCGTGGGCGCGTGGATTGAAATATTTACTGCATTCTTTTACATGCGTGATAGCGTTGTCGCGCCCCTCGTGGGCGCGTGGATTGAAATGTGTTGCCACAGGCGGTGCTTCAAGCCCTAAATCGTCGCGCCCCTCGTGGGCGCGTGGATTGAAATGTGTTGCCACAGGCGGTGCTTCAAGCCCTAAATCGTCGCGCCCCTCGTGGGCGCGTGGATTGAAATACATCGGGGCCACACTGGTACAGACGCGTAAATTGTCGCGCCCCTCGTGGGCGCGTGGATTGAAATCCGCTAATATAGCATTTTCTATTGAAAATGGTCTAATAGGGCCACCTTAATACTGGAATAATTTTTGGAGAAATTACGGAGCCAAGTTTTCATTGTTGCCCATTTGT